>DATJQW010000069.1:0-12351 GCA_035505395.1 Acidobacteriaceae bacterium | reverse complement strand
CGCACCAAAGTAACAACCACTGATACAAAACCACTTATCCCCCACTTACCCCTCAACATTTTTGGCAGACTAACTCTCCCAACCTGTTATTCTGAACTTATAGGGTAAAGAAAAAACGCAGGAGCGCGCGTAGCCCGGTTGGCGTGGGCTATCCAGACATAAGAGGTCGTCCGGCTCCTCCGTCCTTACTCCTGCGCTGAGCTGGAATCAGAAAAAGCCTTGCCGCCGGCAGGGCTTTTTCCCTGGCCCGCTCACCCCATGTCTCTGTGCTCTCTGTGGCGAACCATGAACTGCCGGATCAAACCCGTCGCGGTCGCGTTTGACTTAACCTCGACCCAGCCTGAATCAACCTCGGCCGAGCTCCCGTCAACCTCGACCGTGTTTGCCTCAATCTCGGCCGAGCTGCAACTGACTTGCAGCCAATCATCCAGCTCCATCTCGGCCGACCTTGATTCAACCTCGGCCGAGTTTGAATCAACCTCGTCCGACTCCCAACTGACTCCGAATCAAATGCCTCGCGCGCCGAAGATTCCCGTCACCCTGTTACTCGCTGAAAACAAGTCACCGGGAAAGGGGCAGGGGGAGGGGGGTGTAAGTCGGGGGTGTAAGCTGGTCAGCTCTCCGGCATTTCAAACCGAGCGCCGCTCCGCTGCCATCGCTCTCTTGCCGTACGAGCCGATCAGATAGAACGATGCCCCGAACGCGATCACGTCCTTATACAGAAAAAGCCCCAGCGTGTTCATGTAGTCGATCCCGTGCACCACAATCGTGGTTCCCGGCGTCGTGATCAGCATGGTGCTGGTGGTGAAGAACATGCCCACGGTGATGATTCCGCCCACGATCCCCGCTTTCGGCCATCGGTATCCGGCCAGATACAGCAGCGCCGCCGTCCACTCGGTCGAGCCGATGATTGCCCCGCCCACTTCGGGTCCGAACGCCTTGAACAGCCAGCTCATCAGCGGGCTGTGCGTCACCAGCGGGGCGATCACCTCCGCCCCGGTAGCCGTCATCTTGAACGCCCCCGCCCACAGCAGCATGAAGGCCATGCCGATGCTGGTCACCACGAAGCCGACGTTCCGCTCGCTGATCCACACCGCCGCTTTCGTCAGAGGGTTGGTAATCCCTCCTGAGAATGCGGTGCCCGAAGCCGTTGCTGCTTCCGCCGCGGCGATTCCTTTCCCTGACGAGACTGCGCTCATAAGTCACGACTCCTTGACGAGGGTTGACGTAGCAAGAGACTGGCCATCTGCCGCGGCCGTGTACCGGTGACTCGCCGGTCCCTCGGAACAGAACGAATCCTCTTCGTCCCGCGATAATTCCGTGCGAAAGCGCGCAACGAACGAAGTCATTTCCGCTCTGCGGAATCGCCCGCCCACCCCGTCGCCCCTGACGAGGCGGCGACCAAAATTCGACGTGACCAAATGTGGTCGCGGGTTTCCCGGGCTCCAGAGCCGGAAGGGGCCGGTTTGAGGCCCTCGAAAACTACCCTGTTTCGAAGTAACTACCGCTCAACGCCCTCAGCCAAAATCCGCACTTACCGCCAAACAAGGTACAGAACGGAAATCGTAACCACGGCAGGGGGCGGGGGATACCAGCCTGACCGCTGACCGCTGTACGCTGAACCGATGGAACCCTGGCTCCGCGGCACCCACACCAATCTGCCTGCCGTCCTCCGTGCCATCGTCCACGCTCTCGAGCTCGCCCGCGAGGATGTCGACGCCGCCTGCGCTTCGCTCCCCGACGCCGCGCTCGACGCTCGCCCCGCCAGCGTCGCTTCCATCGCCTTCCACCTGCGCCACATCCCGCGCGCCCTCGACCGCTTGCTCACCTACGCCGAAGGCCGGCAGCTCAGCCCCGCTCAGCTCAGCGCGCTCCGGTCCGAAGGCGACCCCGCTCCCGGCAAAGCCGCCCTCCTCGCCGAATTTCACGCCGGCCTCGATGCCGCCCTCCCGCGCATTCTCGCCTTCGCCAGCGCGGACCTCTCTCAGCCCCGCGCCGTCGGCCGCAAAGCCCTGCCCACCACCGTCGCCGGCCTGCTCGTGCACTGCGCCGACCACACCCAGCGCCACGCCGGCCAGCTCGTCACCACTGCTCGCATCGTCGCAGCATCGTAATCACCCTGCCGCCATCCGCTGCAGCACTTCGGCCTGGTAGTCGTAGGAGTTCACGCCCGACCCGTTGTACCGCCGCACCGCGTACGCCCAGTCGCACCCCAGATTCGCGCGCACCGGCACGCCCTTGTAGCTGCCTCCGTGGTACTGCGTTCCCGCGTACGTCTCCGCGCACCCCGCGTAGAGCGGCGTCACGCCCGCGACGATGTTCGTTACCCCGGCGTTGCTCATGCACTGGGCGCAGTCGCTCATGCATCGCGCATCGCCCGTCGGATACCGGCACGTCCGCAGCGGCCCCGCGCCCGCCTCCGCAAGCCGGTCGGCAGCCTGCGTGTCGGCGGTCGCGCCGTTCACGAAGTGATGGAACTTGTCGCTCAGCCCCGCGATCGTCTGGCTCACGTTGCTCACCGGATCGGCAATCACCCCGGCAACCTCAGCCGCCGTCGGCGGATGGTGGAAGAGCGTGTACTGCCCGATCCCGAATCCGCGCGAGGTGATCGCGTAGGGATGCGCTGGGTCGTTCCGGTCCATCCCGGCCGTGATGTAGCTGTCGCTGTCTCCCGCCGCCGGAACGTGGTAGTGCCGGCAGCCGCTCTCCTGTTCGAGGATCGCCATCAGGAACGGCAGCGGCACCGCCGGCCCCTGCAGTTGCCCGAGCGCTGCCAGCGCTGCCTGGTTGTCGCTCGCCGGATTGGCAGAGGAGGGAAGCCGGGGAAACGCCGGATCAGCCAGCATGGCGGCAATCGCAGCCGCCGTCCCCTGGTCCACAACGCCCGTCACCGCCGTGACCCGGCCGCTGTTGTAGCTCTGCACCGCCACCGGAGCGTTGCCATCTCCGGCGCTGCTCGCGCCCGTGTTGTTCAGCAGGTCGAACTGGAGAGCCTGCACCGCCTGCGTCGTTCCTGAGCCGTAGATCCCGTCGAAAGGCCCGGTGCCATAGCCGAGGCTGCGCAGGTCTCGCTGCAGCTCTTCAACCAGCGCAGAAAAGGCCGCGCCCTGAGAAAGCACCAGCCCTGCCGCCAGATAACTCGGAGTGCCCATCGTGCGCGCCCTCCCCGGAGTCAGAGTTGAAGCGGATGTGGAACCACATCCTGCTCCAACCGGGCGCGATTTGCAAACCGGGCGCGATTTGCAATGGAAATCCCAAGTGGCGTGAATGGACCCGAAAAAAGTACAACGCCGCCCCTGCGTCCGGAAGCGGCGCTAAAGAATCTGATACCGTTATTCGCTTCTTATCAGAGCTTTACGATGCTTTTCCCCGCAATTCCTGCTCCGCGCGGAACCAGTCCACCTCCGGCTGGCCGTGCGGATGGCCGCGCTCCGCCCAGAACCGGTGCGCCAGTTGCCGGATGTCGTCGTGCGACACCGATCTGGACTGTGCCGGCACGGACCTCAACTCCGCGGGCGCGGCTTTGGGCTCTGTTGACTGTTTCTTCGCCGCCGCCTTCCGCGGCGCTGCCGGTGCCTTTGCTTTCTTCTCTGCCATTGCCTGTCTCCTCAGGGGGAATTTCGGGCAGCGTACGCCCATCCTCTATAGAATACGGGACTCCTGCCAACCCGGAAATCCCTGAGTACCCACCCCATCACCCCGCGGGCTATCCCTTTGGTCTGCAAGCGGTTCGCTGACAGCCTCATCCGGCGACCGTGCGGCACTCTGTCTCCAGCAGCTCCAGCAGCTGATCCATGTGCTCGCTCCGCGTCCTGAAGTTCACCGGATTGATCCGGAACCACGTCTTGCCCTTCAGCTCCGTCGTCGAAATCCAGAACTTTCCGCTCTTCTCCACGCGCTCCACCACGCTCGCGTGGAACCGCTTCGCCTCGGCGGGATCCATCTGCGTGCCGCGCCACCGGATACAGATCGCCGACATGGGCGGCTCGCTCGCGGCTTCAAACTCCGGCCGCTGCGCGACCAGCTCATACATATGCCGCGCCTGGCGCACGTTGTTGTCGATCCACTCCGCGATCTGCGCCGCTCCGTAGCGTTTGAAGCTCATCCAGACTTTGAGGCTCCGGAACCGCCGCGACTGCTCGAAGCCGTGGACATAATATTGATAGCGCTCGCTCGCGCTCTCCATCTCGTCGGTCAGATACGACGGCTTCATCCCGAACGACGCCGTCAGCCGCCGCTCATCTTTCACCAGCACCGCGCCCGCGTCCAGCGGCGCATAGAACCACTTGTGCGGATCGATCGTGATCGAATCCGCCAGCTCCAGCCCGCGATCCCGCATGGACCTCGCCCGCGACAGCAGCATGCCTCCGCCATAGGCCGCATCCGCGTGCAGCCACATCCGCTCCCGATCGGCTATCCCGCGCAGCTCGCGAATCGGATCCACCGCGCCGGTATTCGTCGTCCCGAAAATGCCGACAATGCACATCGGCCGGATCCCCCGCGCTTTATCCTCCGCAATCGCCCGCTCCAGCGCATCCACCTGCACCTCGAACCGCGCATCCGTCGGCAGCGCCCGCAGCGCATTGCGCCCCAGCCCGATCGCATCCACTGCTTTATCGACCGAAACGTGACGCTCCTCCGACGCATACACCGCCCATCGTCCCTCGAGGCCATCGTGCTGCGCCTGATCGCCCGACGCCCAGTCCCGCGCCAGCTTCAGCCCCAGGAAGTTCGCCATCATGCCGCCGCTGGTCAGATTTCCGCCCGCGCCCGGTCCGTAGCCAGCCATATCGGTTAGCCAGCGGACCGTTCGCCGCTCCATGGCCACGGCCGCCGGCCCGATCGAATACGCGCCGATATTCTGGTTCAGCGCCGAGCACAGAAAATCCCCGATCACGCCGACCGGGTTCGGCGACGGCGTGATCAGCCCCATGTATCCTGGATGCCCCACGTGCGTGCAGTACGGAAGCAGCTTCTGCCGGACTTCATTGAGCACCGCCTCAGCCGCCATCGGCGTTTCCGGCAGCGCCTCGTCAAAGAGCCGCGTCAGCGTCCGCGGCTCAACATCGGGAAAGACCGGCTTCTCTTCAATGGTCTCGAAGTACTCTCCAAGCAGGTCGACGACTGCGTGACCAAGGGTGCGAAACTCCTGGGCGTCCATACGTCCGCAGTCTACGCGATCGGCTCGGGACAAAAGAAAAACGGGGCCGAAGCCCCGTTTCCCCTGGTCCGCTTGCCGGCATTTACTCCGCCGCGCGTTCCACCGCGTGGTTGATGGTGTGCACGAAATCCCGCGCCGGGCCCTGTTCCGGCATGTGCACCTGCCCGTTCAGGATGGTATTGAACGCCACCTCCTGCCCGTACAGCTCTTTCGTGGCCTTGTGGTCCTGGTTCAGCTCGTCGCCGTTCAGCGTCGCGCCCGCATACGCGCCCTTGGCGCGCGCGTAGGTCAGAATCGCCGCGCTCACCCCGGCGGAAGCATCGGCATCGCGGCCAACCGGCCCGGCCGCGGCATTCACGCCGGCTCCCAGCTTGAAGTGCCCGGAGTTCAGCGCCTGCATGCCCTGGTCGTTCATGATCATCATCACGTAACCCATCTCTTCGCCGCCGATCTGCGCGCCGAAGCTCGCGCCCGACAGGTCAAACGGCGCCGGAGGGCTCCAGCGGCCGCTCGGGGTGCGGCAGGTGGCTACGCCCGCGCCATGCTGGGCGCCGACCACGAATCCTCCCTTCAGCATCTTCGGGATCACGGCGATGCATTTTGCGTTCTTCAGCACGGCGTCGGGAATGCCGGCCGTGGACTGGGGCCCGGTGAGTTCATGGATGATGGTCGTGGATTCGTTCAACTCGTTGTCGACCTTGTCCTGTGCGATGGCTACGGCGGAAGCCGCTGCAGCGAGAACTGCAACGGCGAATACGGCGAGCGGCTTTTTCATAAGCTTGCTCCTTGTCTTTTTGTGTGTTGGCGTTCTGATAACAAAGCGTATGAATCGGAAAAAATGGCCCAGCGGATGAAAAGCCCTGCCCGCTGAATAGGATTGCCCGCCGCCAGCCCAGGTTGTTTGGCCCGATTCCGCTTCCGCGCCGCAAGGCTCGATTCCGCTTCCGCGCCACAAGTATAGTGCTGCCTATCCCCATTTTCTGAGGCGCCCCATTGATCCTGCGTTCCGCCCTTCGAATCCTGCCGCTTTCGCTCCTCGTCCTTGCCGCTGCCGCGCACGCGGCGGAAATCCCGCAGGGCATTCCCCGCGCCCTGGCGCAGGAGCGCGCCGCCCGCGTCTCCGATCTGCACTATCGCCTTCACTACGCGCTGGTTGCGCACGCACCCACGACCGAAGCCACCGAGCAGATTCGCTTTCAGCTCCGCGACGCCTCCGCTCCGCTCCTGCTCGACTTCCGCGATGGCCATCTCGCCTCCGTCACGCTGAACGGCGCCGCCATACCCGCCGCGATTCAGAACGGCCACGTGGTGCTGCCCGCCTCCGGCCTCCGCGCCGGCGCAAACGTCATCGAAGCCCGCTTCACCGCCAACATCGGTGTCGCCGGCAAAGCCATCACCCGCTACGAGGATCACGACGACGGCAGCGAATACCTCTACACGCTTTTCGTCCCCATGGACGCCAGCATGGCCTTCCCCTGCTTCGACCAGCCGGACCTCAAAGCCCGCTTCCAGCTCACCGTCGACGTGCCGGCGGGATGGACCGTCATCTCCAACACTGGCGGAATCGCTGCGGTCGTCGGAGCCGCCGGCGTCGCTGTCTTCCGTTTCAACGAAACCGAACCCCTCCCCACCTATCTCTTCGCCTTTGCCGCCGGCCCCTTCGTCAACGTGCATCCCACCCCCGGTCTGCCGAACGTGTGGGTTCGAAAATCCCAGGCAAAACGAGCCGAAGACGCCGTACCCGCCGTGCAGCAAACCGCCGCCGACGGCATCCGCTTCCTCTCCAATTACTTCGCGCAGCCCTTCCCATTTCCCAAATACGAAATGATTCTCATCCCGGGCTTCGCCTACGGCGGCATGGAGCACGCCGGCTGCACCTTCCTGCGCGAAGAATCCGTCATCTTCCGCGCCGCGCCCACTGCGGATAATCTCCTCGGCCGCCAGATCCTCGTCCTCCACGAGCTCACCCATCAGTGGTTCGGCGACTTCACCACCATGCGCTGGTTCGACGACCTCTGGCTCAAGGAAGGCTTCGCGCAGTACATGGCCTACAAGACGCTGGCCGCGCTGCGCCCCAACGACGACATCTGGCAGCACTTCTATGTGTCGATCAAGCCCGCCGCTTACGCCATCGACGAAACCCACGGCACCACGCCCATTTATCAGGACATTCCCAACCTCGACGACGCCAAATCCGCCTACGGCGCCATCGTCTACTCCAAAGCGCCCGGCGTGCTCAAGCAGCTCAACTACGTCCTCGGCGACGAGGCCTTCCGCCGCGGCCTGCAGATTTACCTCGCGCAGCATCGCTACGGCAACGCCACCTGGAGCGACCTCATCGCCGCCTTCGAATCCGCATCCGGACGCAATCTGACAACCTGGGCCGACATGTGGATCCGTCATCCCGGCATGCCGCGCGTGGACGTCGCGTGGTCCTGCTCCGGCTCCCGGCTTGCATCGCTGAGCCTCACCCAAACCCCTGTCCTCGGCGGCAACGATGTGTGGCCCATCGCCCTGCAAATTTTGCTCGCCTATCCTGACGGAACCTCCCACACGCTGCG
This sequence comes from Acidobacteriaceae bacterium, assembly GCA_035505395.1. Taxonomy (GTDB): domain Bacteria; phylum Acidobacteriota; class Terriglobia; order Terriglobales; family Acidobacteriaceae; genus Palsa-343. The sequence continues at coordinate 4,629 of DATJQW010000069.1, read as the reverse complement.
CATGGAGCTCAACACTCGCTCCGCAGCTCTCGACCTTCCCCGCTTCAGTCCGCCCCCAGCCTGTCCCGTCTATGTCTTCGCTAACAACAACGACGAAGCCTACGGTCTCTTCCTGCTCGATGCGAAGAGCCGCGCCGCGGTAATGCAGCAGGTGGCCCACATGCCTGACCTCTTCCGCCGCACGCTGCTCTGGGGCTCCCTCTGGGATTCCGTCCGTGAAGTCCAGCTCGACCCCGCCGCCTATGCCAACCTCGCCCTCGACGCCCTGCCCACGGAGCGCGACGAATCGCTGGCTGCGTCGCTGCTGGCGCACACTCAAACCGCGGCCCACCGATATGTGAACGAGCAGGCGCAGCGCGCGCTGCTGATGCGCGGAGCCGGCACCGCAATCGATCGGATGCTGCACGACCCCGACCATGACCTGCGCATTGTCTGGTTCCGATCGCTCACCGGCTTCGGCGCGCAGGGCATCGGCCAGGCAGCCATGAAACAGCTGCTCGCGGGCCAGCTCGCCATTCCCGGCGTCGACCTTCGTCAGCAGGATCGCTGGTCGCTCGTCACTGCGCTCATCGCCTACGGAGATCCGCAGGCCGCCGACGTCTTTGCCGCGGAACAGCAACGCGATTCCACCGGCGACGGTCCCAAGTTCGCCTGGGTCGCCCAGGCCGCCACGCCCAACGCAGCCACCAAGCAGCGCTATTTCAACGACTACCTCCACAATCCCCAGATCTCCGAAGACTGGATTCAGTCCTCCCTCGGCGCCTTCAACTACTGGAACCAATCGGAGCTGACGGCGCCCTGGCTCCAGCCATCCCTCGCCGCGCTCGACCAGATCAAGCGCGAGCGCAAGATCTTTTTCCTGGTCGCGTGGCTCGACGCCTTCATGGACGGCCAGCAATCGCAGGCTTCGCTCGACGTGGTTCGGAACTATCTGGCCACCGCGCACCCCGACCCCGATTTGCGCCTCAAAATCCTGCAGGCCATGGACGAACTGGATCGCACCGTGCGCATCCGCGCAGCCTACGCACACTGAAATGCCAGCGTATGCGCGTCACCTATCTTCCGACGCACTTACGCGGCTTTTTTAATGGCCCGAGCAGCCACCACGCCGAAGGCGCCGATCGCCGCCAGCATGACCGCCGCATTGATCCGCGCCATGCGCCGCGTGTGCTTCCGCTCCGCTACCAGGCTTGCCTCGGGCAAACCCTCCGGCGGAATCGGGCTCGCGCTGTCCGCTTCCTTCTGCGCCATGCGGATTACCTCCGCCAGATGCAGCCCCTGCCGCTTCGTCTCCTGCGCGATCTGCGTCCGGCAGCTGAACCCATCCGCAACGATCAGCGTCGTCTCCGGCGCTTCGCGCACTGCGGGCAGCAACGCTCGCTCCCCAATCTGCCGCGAGATATCGTACTTATCCGACTCGAATCCAAATGAGCCGGCCATCCCGCAGCAGCCCGACGCCAGCAGATTCGCGTCCAGGCCCATGCGCTCCATCACTTTCTTCTCGTCATCGAAGCGGATCACCGATTTGTGATGGCAGTGTCCCTGCACCAGCGCCTTGCGCGCCATCCTCGGCATTTTGAAATCCGGCGCTTTTTTCTCCAGCAACTCGCTCAGCACCACCGTCTGCGCGCGCAGCTTATCGGCGAGCTTGTCGTTCGGAAACAGATTGTGCAGCTCGTCTCGGAAGACCGTCGCGCAGCTCGGCTCCAGCACCACCACCGGCACGCCGGCCTGAATGTCTTTCCGCAGCGTCCGCATGATCCGCTCCAGATACTGCTTCGCCAGGTCGAGAAAGCCGTAGTCGTAGAGCGGCCGCCCGCAGCAAAGATGCTTCTTCGGCACCTTGACCTCGAAGCCGGCGCTTTCCAGCACTTCGGCGGCCGACTGCGCCGTTTCCGGGAAGAAGTAGTTGTTGAATGTATCCGGCCACAGGATCACCTTGCCGCGCGGAGACGGGTGTCTCTTTCCTCGCTTGGCGAACCAGCTCTGGAACGTCTCCGGCGCGAACTCCGGAATGCTGCGCCCCTGCGGCATGCCCGCCAGCGACTTCGCCATCGCGCTGAGCCCCGGTGTCTGCGTCACCAGATTCACCAACCCCGGCCACAGCGACGCCAGCCGCGACCACTGATCGATCAGCCCAAACGCATACGCATAGCGCGGCCGGAATCGCCCCTCCCAGTAGTGCGACAGAAACTCCGCCTTATACGTCGCGATGTCCACGTTCACCGGGCAATCGCCCTTGCATCCTTTGCAGGAGAGGCACAGATCCAGCGCCTCCTTCACGTTCTCGTCGCGCCAGCGGTCTTCCAGAATGCCGCCGTGCAGCATCTCCCACAGGTGATGCGCCCGCCCGCGTGTCGTGTGCCGCTCTTCATGCGTGACCATGAAGCTGGGACACATGGTGTCGTCTTCGGCCTTCGTGCCCTCCTTGCGCCGGCATTTTCCGATTCCCACGCAGCGCAGCGCCGCATGCGCAAAGCTGCCGCCGTCGTCGGGAAACTGGAAATGCGTCTTCGGTTCCCACGGTTGGTAGTTAGCGCCCAGCCGCAAATCCTCATCCATGCGGTTCGGCTCGACAATCTTCCCCGGATTCATCTTCCAGTCCGGATCCCAGATGGTCTTGTACTCATGGAACGCGCGGATCAGCTCCAGCCCGAACATCTTGCCGAGGAATTCCGCGCGCGCCTGGCCGTCGCCGTGCTCGCCGCTCCAGCTCCCCTCGTGCTTCAGGCACAGGTCGGTCGCCTCGTCCATGAACGAGCGCCATTTCCTGATACCCTCGCTGCTGGTTACGTCGAAATCCACCCGGCAATGCACGCACGCCTGCCCAAAGTGTCCATACAACGCCGGGTTGTATTCATATTTGTTGTAGAGCGCGCGCAGGCCGCGCAGATACGAGCCCAGCTGCTCAGGCGCGACTGCCGAATCCTCCCATCCCGGCCACGTGTCCGGCTCGCCCGGCACAAACGCCGTCGCGCCCAGCCCCGACTCCCGCACCTCCCAGATGTGGTGCATCTCGTCCGAGTCCGTCAGCAGCTTCATGTGCGGCGCTTTCGAGCCTTTCCCGAGCTTCTCAATCGCCTGCTGCGCCTGATCGATCGCATCCTGCTTGCGGTCCGCGCCAAACTCCACCAGTAGCCAGCCGTTGCCCTCCGGCAGCAGATGCAGATACTTGTTATGCCGGTCGCCCTTCTTCTTCATGTTGTCGCGCAGCCGGTGGTCGATGCCCTCCAGCGCGATCGGATGCAGCGCGTCGATCTCGATCACGTGATCCGCTGCTTCGTAAACATCCGGATAGCCGAGCAGCAGAATCGCGCGTTCCGCCTTGGCGTCGATCAGCCGGCACTTCGCTTCCAGGATCGCTACCAGTGTCCCTTCGCTGCCCACCAGCGCCCGCGCGACATTGAACCGCCCGTCCTTGCCAGGAATCAGATCGTTCAGGTTATATCCCGAGACGCGCCTCGGAATCGGCGGATATTTTTCACGAATCTTCTCCGCATAGCGGTCGCGCAGCGACTTCAGGCCCGCATAGATTCCGCCAATCCGCCCTCCCTCCGTGATCCGCCGCTCCAGCTCCGCGTCCGTCGTCCATCCCACCTGCATGCGCGTCCCGTCGTAGAGCAGGATTTCCAGTTCCTCGAGATTGTTCTCCACCTTGCCGGCCATCTGCGCGTGCGCGCCGCACGAATTGTTCCCGATCATCCCCCCGAAGCAGCAGTGATTGTGCGTCGCCGGGTCAGGCCCCCACGTCAGCTGATTGCCGGTGAGCCGCATCGCCGTGTTCCGCAGATCGTCGCAGACCGTCCCGGGCAGCACCCGCGCCCAACGCTCCTGCGCGTTCACCTCGAGTACCTTGTGCATGTACTTCGACCAGTCGATCACGATGGCCGTGTTGCAGGTCTGCCCCGCCAGGCTCGTCCCGCCCGCGCGCGACAACAGCGGAGCGCCGAATTTCCTGCACGCGGCCACCGCCTGTACTACATCTTCTTTCGATTTCGGAATCACGACTCCGATCGGCGTCTGCCGGTAATTCGAGGCGTCCACCGCATACATGGCCTTCGTGCCGGCGTCGAAGCGCACTTCCCCCTCGACCGATTTTTCCAGCTCGCGTCGCAGCCCATCCACGTCCACGTCGCCGGTGCCGCGTCGCATCCCCAGCGGGCGGGTGAGTTCTTCGGGAGCGATCAGGGGAGATGGCTTCGCGGACATGGCGCCTCCTTGGCAGCAGGTGGGAAATTACGCGGCAAATTTCCTCGCATCGGCGCGGCGCAGCATCAGGCCGTTGCCGGGCCGCGACAGATCGGGGTGCAGTTCGCCCCGCGTCAGTTGTGGCAAACCGTCGAAGAGCATGCGCTCGATGCGAACGTGGTCGTGGAAATACTCCATCTCGGTGAAGGGAATCGCCGCGCATGCCGGATGCACGTGCAGCGCCGGCGCCGTGTGCGACGACAGCGGCACGTTGTTCGCTTCGCACAGCGCCGCCACCTGCATGAATCCGGTGATGCCGCCGCACCGCGTCATGTCGGCCTGCAGCACGTCCACTGCGCTCGCCGCCAGCATCCTCTGAAAGTCGAAAATCCGGTAGCCGTACTCGCCCGCCGCAATCTCCATCCGCGCCGGCGCGCGATC
>DATJQW010000068.1:0-6226 GCA_035505395.1 Acidobacteriaceae bacterium | reverse complement strand
AAGGTCGCGGTGATCTGCGGCTACGGCGACGTAGGCAAGGGCTCGGCGCACTCGCTGCGCGGCATGGGCGCGCGCGTGATCGTGACCGAGATCGACCCCATCAACGCGCTGCAGGCGGCGATGGAAGGCTTCGAGGTCACGACGCTCGAAGACACGCTGGGGCGCGGCGACATCTACGTGACCTGCACCGGCAACGTGGACATCATCACCTTTGAGCACATGCAGCGGATGAAGGATCAGGCCATCGTGTGCAACATCGGGCACTTCGATAACGAGATCCAGATGGATCGGCTGAACCAGGCGAAGGGCGTGAAGAAGACGAACATCAAGCCGCAGGTGGATCGTTATACTTTCGCCGCCGACGGCAAGAAGCCGGAGCACAGCATCTTCGTTCTGGCCGAGGGCCGGCTGGTGAATCTGGGCTGCGCGACGGGCCACCCGAGCTTCGTGATGAGCAACAGCTTCTCCAACCAGACCCTGGCGCAGATCGATCTGTGGAAGAACAAGGACACCTACGCGATCGAGGTCTACACGCTGCCCAAGCGGCTGGATGAAGAAGTGGCGCGGCTGCATCTGGAAAAGATTGGCGTGAAGCTGACGAAGCTGACGCCGAAGCAGGCCGAGTACATCGGGGTGGCTCCCGAAGGGCCGTACAAGGCGGAGCATTACAGGTACTAAGGCGGCTAAGAGGCGGCCAGCTAAGAAACGGTCAGCGGAGAACCGGTCAGCGAAACGGCAGCCAGGAAAGTGCGGGGCGCAGCATTTCGAAGGGGACGCAGCGCCCTTTTAGTTTGCGGCTTCGGCGAAGGTGGTGCGATTCGCGGGCGAGAGCTCGCGGAGATGGGCAACGGCCCTGGGGATAATCTCGAGCGCGGCGTCGATGTCGGCGCCGGTGTTCAGCCGGCTCAGGCTGAAGCGCACGCTGGCGCGCTGACGCGCGAGCGGCACGCCCATAGCCCGAAGGACGTGCGAGGGATCGGTAGCGCCCGACGAGCAGGCCGAGCCGCCGGAGACGGCGATCCCTTTCAGGTCGAGCGCGATGACGAGCGCCTCGCCTTCGAGGTGATCGAAGTAAAGATTGGCGGTGTTGGGAACGCGTGCCATCCCCGCGCCGTGAACGCCGCACGCTTCGATCGCGGCGATCAGGCCCTGTTCGAGGCGATCACGCAGCACGGCCACGCGCTCGTCGGTGCCGTCGGTGAGCGCGGCCAGAGCGATCTCCGCGGCTTTGCCGAGGCCGACGATGCCCGCGACATTTTCCGTGCCGGCGCGGCGCTGGCGCTCGTGCGATCCGCCAAATACGAGCGGCTCAAAGCGCGTGCCGCGGCGCACGTAGAGAACGCCGGTACCCTGCGGGGCGTGCAGCTTGTGTCCGGAGATGCTGAGCAGATGGCAGCCGATGGCGGCAACATCGATGGGAATCTTGCCGGCGGCCTGCACGGCATCGGTATGAAAGCAGATGCCCGCTTCGGCAGCGATTTTGCCGATTTCCCCCACCGGCTGGATCACGCCCGTCTCGTTGTTGGCCATCATCACGCTGATCAGCTTTGTATTGGGCTTCAGCGCGCAGCGAACTTCGTCCGGATCGACGGCGCAGCCGGCGGAAACCGGCAGGAAGGTGACCTCGACGCCGCGCTCCTGGGCCTTTTCGGCGCTGTGCAGCACGGCGTGGTGCTCGATGGCGGTGGTGATGAGGTGATCGCCGGGGCGCAGGATTCCGAAGATGGCGGTGTTATCGCTCTCGGTGCCGCCGGAGGTGAAGACGATCTCCGCGGGGCGGCAGTGCAGCAGCGCGGCCACCTGCTCGCGGGCGCGCTCCACAGCGGCGCGGGCGTGCTGGCCGTGCTGATGAATGGACGATGCGTTGCCGAACCCTTCGATGAAGTAGGGCTGCATCGCCTCCAGCACCTCGGGCAGCAAAGGCGTGGTCGCATTCGCGTCCATGTAAATGCGGCGCATCACTTCCCTATTGTAACGGGGAGATGCGCCGCACAATGGCGGACGGACGATGGTGAGCCGCTTTCAATCAGAGCGCCAGCGCTCCGCAGATCAGCGCCTTCTCCTCGGTGAGCGCGAAGCCCAGCTTCCGGGCCAGCTTGCTCATGCGCACGTTCTCCGGGAGGAAGTGGATCGTCACGGTTTGAATCCCCTCGGCCCGGGCCGCACTCAGCGTCCTGCGCATCAGCTCTTCGCCGACGCCCCGCCCCTGGAAGTCATCGGCCACCACCACGGCCATCGTAGCGGAGCGGCCATCGTCGTGACGGATCATGCGGCTGACGCCGGCAATCGCCGGGCCGGGCACGAAGTCGTTGGTTTCGGCCACCAGAGCCAGCTCACGGTCGTAATCGATGAAGCAGATACGGGTGAGGCGCTCGTGCGCGGTACGCGCGCTCAGCGCCAGGGAAGTGAAATAGCGCTCGACGACGGTGCGCTCGCTCAGGCGGTCGTGGAAGGAGACGATCAGCGGCTCATCTTCCGGCCGGATGGGGCGGATGAGCATCGGGGAGCCCTTCTTTGGCTTCCACGTTTCCGCGTACTGAACCGGATACGGGCGGATCGCGGGACGCGGCAGCTGCGACTCCGTGGTTTCGGGATCGTAGAGCACCACGCGCGCATCGAGCGCGACCAGCCCCTCCGGCGAAGCGAGGACCGGGTTGATGTCAATCTCTTTGATCCAGCGCTGCTCGACCACCAGCTCGCTGAAGCGGACGACGAGATCATCGAGAACATCGAGATCGACCGATTTGCGGCCACGCACGCCTTTGAGCGCTGTGAAGATCTTCGTCTCCTCCATGAGATGACGCGCGAGCGTCGCATTGAGGGGCGGCAAAGCCAGTGCGCTGTCTTTGTAGACCTCGACCAGCTGGCCGCCGGTGCCGAAGAGCATCACCGGGCCGAGCTGCGGATCGATGCTGCTGCCGAGGATCAGCTCGTAGCCGTCGAGCCTGGCGAAGGGCTGCACGGTCACGCCAAGGAAATGCTCGGCGCCGGCTTTGGCAGTGACAGACGCCTGAATTTCAGCGAAGGCCGCGGCGACTTCGGCGGCATTGCGCAGGTTGAGCTTAACCCCGCCCACGTCGGTCTTGTGAGTGATGGTTTCGGAGTGCAGCTTGAGCACCACGGGATAGCCGATCTGGCCTGCCTTTTCGGCGGCACGGACCGCGGTGAGGGCCAGCTCCGTGCGCACAGTCGGGATGCCGTAGGCGGCGAGCAGCTGCTTCGATTCGTATTCAGTAAGGATGGTGCGGCGCTTGCCTCGAACCTGGTCGACGATGACCGCGGCCTGTCCGCGGCGCATATCGAGGACGGAGCCGGAACGCTGAGCGGGCGTCTCATACAGATCGCGGAGGTTGCGCGCATAGCGCCAGGTGAACTCGAAGGCGCGGGCTGCGTCATCGGGGAACGGAAATGCAGGAATGCCGGCGCAACGGAGGATGGATTCGCCTTCGGCGACGAATTCGCCACCCATCCAGCTGGCGAGCACGGGTTTGCCGGTGGACCTGGCATACGGCGCAAGGTACTGGGCAACTGCCGTGGGATCGGTCATGCCCTGCGGGGTCAGGATGACCAGCATTCCGTCGGTGTTCGCGTCTTTCGAGGCGATTTCGAGGGCTTTGGCGTAGCGGTCGGACTCCGCGTCGCCGAGGATGTCGACCGGGTTGTTCTGGCTCCACGCGTCGGGCAGGAAGGCGTTGTAGGTGGCGATGGTTTCGGGCGAGATTTCCGTGAGTTCGCCGCCCGCGTTGATCAGCGCGTCGGTCGCGAGCACTCCGGGACCACCGGCGTTGGTGAGAATGGTGAGCCGTGGGCCGCGGGGACGAGGCTGCTTCGCGAGAGTTTCGGCGACGTAAAAGAGCTGGCCGATGGAGTCGACGCGCAGGACCCCGGCGCGCTGGAAGGCAGCATCCAGAACCGCGTCGCTTCCGGTGAGCGAGCCCGTGTGGGAGGCCGCGGCTTTGGCGGCGGCAGCGGTGCGCCCGGCCTTGATGACCAGGATGGGCTTGCTCATGGCGACTTCCCGCGCGGCGGAGAGGAAGCTGCGTGCGTCGCCGATGGATTCCATATAGATGGCGATGGAGTCGGTGTTGGGGTCCTGGCCGTAGTGGTCGATCAGGTCGCCCCAGCTCACGTCGAGCATGGAGCCGACGGAGACGAAGCCGCTGAGGCCGACCTGCTCGCGGATGCACCAGTCGAGAACCGCGGTGCCCAGTGCGCCGCTCTGGCTGATGAAGGCCAGGCGGCCGGCGGGAACCATCTCTTTGGCGAAGTTCGCGTTCAGGCCGCCGACGGGATTCATGACCCCGAGGCAGTTCGGCCCGATGATGCGCATTTTGCCTCGCGCGATCTCGCCGACCTGGCGCTCCAGCGCCTTGCCGGTTTCTCCCGCCTCTTTGAACCCGGCGGAGATGATGATGGCCGAGGGCACGCCTGCATCGACCGCTTCCTGGATGATGGCCGGAACGGTTGCCGCGGGGGTGGTGATGGTGATCAGGTCGGGAGCCGACGGCAGCTGAGCGATGCTGGGAAACGCAGGAAGACCCAGCACGCTGGGGCGCTTGGGATTCACGGGCCACACCAGACCGCCGAAGGGGCTGTCCATCATGTTCTTCAGCACCGTGAAGCCCACGCTGCCGATGCGCTCGGAGGCGCCGACGACGGCGACGGATTTGGGCGTGAAGATGGACGCGAGCGAGCTGTGCCCCACGCTCACCAGGTCGTGCGCCGGATCGATGATGATGGGGAGGGCTGATTCGACTGTCGCTGGGGCGGACGCCATGGAAAAACTCCTTCTCGCTGCGGTCAGTGACCGTAGCCGGCTTCCGCAGAGACTTTGCCGCGGAAGAGACTGTACGACATGATGAAATAAGCCAGCGCCAGAACCAGTCCGAAGGACCACCAGATCAGGCCGACGTGGAGCGAATGCGGTCCGGCCAGTGCCGAGGCGATGGTGATATCGCGGGCCGGATCAGTGGACGAGGGCAGCAGAACCGGATAGAGCCCGACCGCCGCGCCCACCAGCATAAACACCAGGTAAAAACACGACGCCAGGAAAGCCGGGAGCGGCCGGCGCTGACGCGTGAAGCTCAGCATCGCGATCAGGGTGGCGACGACCAGCGCAGGAATGAGGAAGAGAGCCGGGTAGGCTTTGTAGTTCGCGAGCGCGCCAGGACGAACGGCGACTGTCGCGGGCAGGCTGATGCAGGTGACAAGCAGCAGCACGACCCAGAGCGCGGTAGCGGCGCGGCGCGCGCGGACTTCCAGTTCCCCAGGGGCCTTGAGCGCCAGCCAGAGGGCGCCATGCGCGGCCAGAGCTACCAGCGCCACCACTCCGCCGATCACCGTATACCAGTCGAGGATGCCGGGCTGCGGGCCGACGCGCCAGTTGGTCCACAGGGGCAGGAAAAAGTAGTTGTCCGCGCCGAGGGGCACGCCGCGAATCACGTTGGCGAGCGCGGCGCCAAAGAAGATGGCCAGCAGCGCGCTCGAGATGAAGAAGAGTGCGTCGAAGAAGCTGCGCCAGACGTCGTGATTGATGTGCATGCGCAGCTCGATGGAGGCTCCGCGCATGATGAGCAGCCAGAGAACGATCATCAGGGGAAGGTAGAAGCCACTGAACGACGAGGCGTAGAGCAGCGGGAAGGCGAAGTAAAGCGTACCGCCTCCCGCGAGCAGCCAGACCTCGTTGCCGTCCCACACCGGGCCGATGGAGCGAAAGAGCACGCGCCGCTCCTCTTCGGTCTTTGCGATGAACGGAGCGAGGATGCCCACGCCCAGGTCGAAGCCGTCGAAGACGACGTAGGCGGCGATCATGACGGCAACAATCCAGAACCAGACGAATCCCATAACGCGCTCCTCTCTAAACCGCAGTCAGCGTTGAAGGTTCCGGCTCCGGGACGGCGTGCATTCCGGTCTGCGGCCCGGTGCGAATGAAGCGGTAGACGAGGACGATCCAGAGGATGGTCAGCACCGAGTACATGCCGAGAAAGCCCAGCAGCGTGAAGAGCGTGTTCCCGGCCGAGACGTGCGTCGAGTAGCCCTGCGCGGTGCGAATGAGGCCGTAGACCAGCCAGGGCTGGCGGCCGATCTCGGCGGTTATCCAGCCGGCAGTGTTGGCGATGTACGGCAGCGGAAAACTGAGCAGGATGGGCCACAGAACCCATCGCGCGCGGTAGAGATGGCCCCGCCAGAGGAGGAACGCTGCGACCGCCATCAGCAGCAGGAACCA
>DATJQW010000067.1:0-33272 GCA_035505395.1 Acidobacteriaceae bacterium | reverse complement strand
GCGGAGATGAACAAAGTGGGCGCGCTGTGCCAGTCGGCAACGATCGGCGGAGCGGAAACCGGCGAGTTCACGTTCCTGCTGGCGTGGCACTTTCCGAATCGGACGCCGGAGTGGTGCGGATGGTCGGCGCCCGCGGGTAAGGAGAAGACCCTGATCGGGAACTTCTACTCCGCGCGGTTTCAGGACGCGTGGGCTGCGGCGTTGTACACGGCGAAAAATCTGGAACCGCTGGAGAAGCGCACGCGGCAGTTCGCGCAGGCGTTTCGCGAAAGCACGATTCCCGATGCGGTGAAGGAAGCGGCAAGCGCGAATCTCTCCACCCTGGCCTCGACGACGTGTTTCCGGACGGCGGACGGGGAGTTCCACGGATTCGAAGGCAGCAACGATTCGATCGGATGCTGCTACGGAAACTGCACGCACGTGTGGAGCTACGAGACCGCGACGGCATTTCTGTTTCCCTCGTTCGCGCACTCACTGCGCAAAGCGGCGCTGGGATATTCGGAGGACGACGCCGGGAGCATTCATGCGCGGCAACTGCTTCCGGACGGCATGGCTCGTGACGGTATCATCGCAGCCGACGGGCACATGGGACAGATCATGCACGCCTGGCTGGACTGGAAGCTGTCCGGAGACAAAGCGTGGCTCGAGTCGATGTGGCCGCGGATCAAAAAGGCGATCGCGTTTGCGTGGGTGCAGGGAGGGTGGGATCCGCAGAAGAGCGGCGTGGCCGTGGGCGTGCAGAACAACACGTACGATGTGGCCTTCTTCGGGCCGAATCCGCTGTGCGGAATCTACTATCTGGGCGCGCTGCGCGCAGCCGAGGAGATGGCGCTGGCGATGGGCGACGACGCGACAGCCGCCGATTACAGAAATCTTTTCGCGAACGGCCGCGAGTGGGTGGACGCGAACCTGTTCAACGCAGAGTTTTATACGCAGCAGATCAGGGGCTATGCGCTGGACCAAATCTATCCCAGCCTGCGCATTGGGGCGACGGACATGAAGCCGGAGGACCCGCAGTATCAGGTAGGCAAGGGATGCCTGGTGGATCAGCTGATGGGGCAGTATCTGGCTGCGGTGATGAGTCTCGGCGATGTGGTATCGCCGGAGCATGTGCGCAGGACGCTGGAGTCGATCTACGCCTACAACTACAAGCGGTCGCTGGCCGGCCACAACAGCGTGGAGCGGACGTTTGCGCTGAACGACGAGGCGGCGCTGGTGATCTGCGATTACGGGAAAGCGGCGCGGCCGCGGATACCGTTTCCCTATTTTGCCGAGGTGATGACGGGCTTCGAGTATTCGGCGGCGACGCTGATGCTGTACTACGGGATGGTGCGCGAGGGCGTGGAGTGCATCCACAACATCCGCGCGCGCTACAACGGCGAAAAGCGCAGCCCATGGGACGAGGCGGAATGCGGGCACCACTACGCGCGGGCCATGGCGTCGTGGTCGGCGGTGGTGGGCATCAGCGGATTCGACTTCGACGGGAGCCGGGCGGCGGTGGTTGCGGTCCCGCGGATTGCGCACGAAAGCTTCCGGTGCTTCTGGTCGACGGGGACCGGATGGGGGACATTTTCGTACGCGAAGGCGGCGCGCGGCCGCCGGTTCACGTTCGATGTGCTGGCCGGCAGGCTGGCCTGCCAGTCGTGCGAGATCAGCGGAACGGGAGCATCGACCTCCGCGCGCAGCGGCGGTACAGCGCAGGCTCACACGATCGAGACGGCGAGCGGGCGGAGCATCTTCCGCTTCCACCAGCCGCTCACCCTGGCTGCGGGCAGCACGCTGGAGCTGGAGGTGCAGACGTGACGGAGAGCGCATCGTCGGCAAGACCGTGGGTGGTGGTAGTGGGCGGATTTCTGGGCGCAGGAAAGACGACGCTGCTGCTGGCGGCGGCGCGGGAGTTGAAGCGGCGGGGCCTGAAGAGCGCGATCATCCTCAACGACCAGGGCGAGGCGCTGGTGGATACTGAGTATGCAAGGCTGAACGAACTGCCGAGCGGAGAGGTGACAGGGGGCTGCTTCTGCTGCCGCTTCTCGGACCTGCTGGACGTGATGGATGCGCTGGCAATAATATACTTGACAAATCATCTGGGATGGCCTAAAGTTGTGTATATGAAAGACCCAAAGACACTTCAGGAAGCCATCGTTTACTTCGCCGATCCGGACAATTGCCTGGAATACATGGCCGCGCACCGCTGGCCGAACGGCGTTGTCTGCCCGACCTGTGGACGCAAGGATGTGACGTTCCTGAAGACCCAGCGGAAGTGGCAGTGCAAGAGCGCCCACGCCAAGCGGCAGTTCACCGCCAAGGTTGGGACCGTCTTTGAGGATTCCCCGCTCGGCCTCGAAAAGTGGCTTCCCGCTGTATGGCTGGTCTGCAATGCAAAGAACGGCATCAGTTCCTACGAAATCGCCCGCTCCCTGGGTGTCACCCAAAAGACCGCATGGTTTATGCTGCATCGGATTCGCACCGCGATGCGGAACGGCTCCCTGCTGAAGATGGGAGGCAATGATCGCGGCCCGGTGGAAGTGGATGAGACTTTCGTGGGCGGCAAGACAAAGAACATGCACCGCGAGCGCCGCCTGCGAATGCAGACCGCAGAGAAGACCTATCAGAAGACCATTGTCATGGGGATGCTGGATCGGGAATCCCGCCAGGTTCGCGCCAGCGTCATTCCGAACGTGAAGCGGGAGACTCTTCAGAATGCCATCCTGAGCCAGATCGAAGGCGGGTCCACCGTCTACACTGACGGCTACCAGGGCTACGACAATCTGGCGGCACAGGAGTACATCCACGCCACCGTGAGCCACGTTGACGAGTATGTACGTGGCCAGGTCCACACTCAGGGAATCGAAAACTTCTGGAGTCTGCTGAAGCGGACCCTGAGCGGTACTTACGTTGCTGTCGAACCCTTCCATCTTGATCGCTACGTTGACGAACAGGTTTTCCGTTATAACAACCGCGCTACCAAAGACAATCCTCTGACCGATGCCGACCGTTTTGCCGCGCTGCTCATGCAGGTTGCCGACAAGCGGCTTACCTATGCCGAACTGACCGGCAAGACTGACGCCAGGCCGTTCTAAACATCCGTGGCGTCGGAAACGCGGGCCGAACCGGAAAAGCAGTTAGAATGAGCATTCAATAAAACCACCTGGAGAAAGACTATGAGCAAAGCTAAATTTATTGATGCCAGCGCGAAACCGGGAATCAAGATGATTGAAGGAGATGGTTGGCTACTCGTCAGCCCGAGAGGATTGTATTTCCCGGCTCGGTTGCGCCGTCGTTTCGATGTTGGGTCAGAGAGTGTCGCTGTATTCCATGTAAAGGCAGGCCGTCGCAGCCCTGGAAAACGTGCCGCAGTGACAAGAAAAGCTAACGCTCAGGCAACGGCGTAGTTGACTTTGGCTTCCGCCCGCGCTTGCGTTCACCGCGTGCCTCGCGCTCAGCTTTGTTTGTCTCAATCTCCGCATCCAATTCAGCCTTAACCTTTGCTGGATCGGCGCGGAGAATCGTGTCCATCGCTTTGTTAAATGTGGCGTATTCATGGTTGGTTTTCATAGAAACACCCTAGACTCTCTTTTCTACTAACTGCATAAATTCCCTAACCCGCTGAAGTATCCCGTAAGCCTCGGACCTGTTAAAAGTCACGCGAGTATGCATTAAGTCGTTGCGCCACAACTCTTTCATATACCAGCATTTATCGGCTAGGTCTGAGTAGTGTGCCACTCTCCTTTGCCTTCGCGCGCTGCGTGGCATCTGCGCCATAGCTTTGACTCTGGTGTTGATCGCCACAATCATTGCCTCCCAATCCGCAAATTCTATTGGCTGTGGCTTTCCCCGGCGCGTCAGAGCGACGACTTTCAATCGTGTTGCCAGTGCGCGAATTCCGTGCTCGGTAGCTCGCATGGCGTGGAATACAGCGGCGGTCGGACATTCAGCGGCAAGACAGTTTCCTGCGGCCTTGATATCGGGGATGGCGGATCGGATTTTGTAGTTCTTTCCGTTTCCCCAGAATATGTGCTCCTGATATCCAATGTCGGGCTGCTTGCTAAATGGCGGAATGTTTGGCAGAGGTTCAAGGAATCCCACGCGATCTGGAGCTACCGATAGAAAATGCCGCTTTTTCATATCGTCATAAATTGATTGCTGGATGCTGCGGAGAGTAGCGATTATCGTTGACAGATCGGGCTGTTCCTTAGCATCTGGCTTCGGCACATGGATACGGGAAATGTCATGGAGGGCATCCGTAAATCCGGCTGCGACTGTGCAATCTATAGCGTTTTTCCATAATGAATGGAATGCAACCGATTGATTGAGCTTTGGAGCAGCGCCCCCTCCCACCTGCTTTTTCCGAGCAGCGAGTTCCTTCTGAAAGAGAGCGATACGCTCAAGCAACCATGTGAGTTGTCCGGCGCAATAGTGATTCACGATGTCCAGCAGTGTAAACAGGCGCGACGGCTTTCCGCCACGGACGCCAGCATCTGCCGCCCCATCCCCATCATCCGCCAAACGGATTGATTCGGCAAGTATATTATTGCCGATGCGCTGCGCAGTCACGCGCCGGATGTGATTCTCGCTGAGCCGGTGGGCAGCTGTACAGATATCTCGGCGACGGTGCTACATCCGCTGCGCGAATACAGCGACACCTACCGGATTGCGCCGCTGACGGTGCTGGTCGATCCCGCGCGGGCGAGGGAGTTACTCGGCGAAGATGCGGATCCACGGCTGAAGTTTCTTTTCGACAACCAGCTGGAGGAAGCGGATCTGATCTGCTTTACCAAGTCGGATGTGAGCCCGGAGTATCCGGCATTGAAGGGCCGTTCGGTGCGGCAGATGAGCGCCAGGAGCGGGCAGGGCGTGGCGGCCTGGCTCGATGAAGCGCTGGGAGGAACGTTGTCGGCGGGCAGCACGATTCTGGAGATCGACTACGAACAATACGCGCAGGCAGAGGCGGCGCTGGCATGGCTGAATCTGCAGGTGACGATCCGGCCGAAGACTCCGCTGTCGCCGGCAGCGGTGCTGGGGCCGCTGCTGGACCGGGTGGACTCGGAGCTGACCGCGGCGGGAGTCGCGATCGTCCATCTGAAGGCGATCACTCAGGCGCACACAGGGTTTGTGAAGGCCGCGATTTGCGGGAATGGTCACCAGCCGGCTGTGGAAGGCAACCTGGATGCATCACCGGCGCCAGCGCATGAACTGCTCGTGAATCTGCGCGCGGTGGGAGAGGCAAGCCAGGTGAAGGCCATCGTCGAGCGGGATCTGAGCCAGATGGGGTTGGAGCTGAGCAACGTAGAGATCGCCTGCTTTCATCCCGCGGCACCGAAGCCGGAGCGGCGGACAACCGCCGGGAAAGCAACTGCATGAGGGAGGGAGAAAGAGATGGGCCGTGGGAGAGTAAGGTTTTGCGCGGTCGCAATATTTGCCATTGGCACGGGGGGATGGATGACAGGAAACGCGAAGCCACAGGCCGCAACCGGAGCCGGCACGTTCGGCGCGGTGACGCGGGCGGTCGACTCGGTGAGCAAACTGGCCGTGCTGTCGGACCGGGACGGGCAGGCGATGGTCGCGGTGTCGCCGGCGATGCAGGGACGAGTGCTGACCAGCAGCGCCGCGGGCGAGGATGGGCGCAGCTTCGGGTGGGTGAATGAGAAGCTGATCGAGTCGCGGCAGGTGCAGCAGCACTTTAACGCGTATGGCGGCGAGGATCGGGTGTGGATCGGGCCGGAAGGCGGACAGTATTCGGTGTTCTTCACGCCCAAAGCTCCGTTCGATGTGGCGCACTGGTACACACCGGCTCCGGTGGATACCGAGCCATTCGAGGTGATGCACGAATCGAAGGACGCTATCGAGTTGCGCAAGGCTTTCAGCCTGGTGAATTATTCGGGAACGAGATTTCAGGTGCAGATCGACCGCGAAGTCCGGTTGCTGCCGCGCGAGGCCGTGTGGCGCGACCTGAATGTGGCGGCGATGCCGGGCGTGAAGGTGGTGGGGTTCGAGTCGCGAAACAAGCTGACGAATGTGGGCAAAGAAGCGTGGAGGAAAGAGACAGGGCTGCTGTCGCTCTGGATTCTGGGGCAGTTCCAGGCTTCGCCGAGCGCGACGATTGTGATTCCGATCCGGGAAGGTAGTGAAGCCAAGTTAGGCACGCCGGTAACTTCGGATTACTTCGGCACTATCCCCCCGAACCGCTTGTCGGTGCGCAGCAACGTGGTGTTTCTGAAGGCGGACGCGAATTACCGGGGTAAGGTTGGAGTAAGTCCGAAGCGGGCTAAGGGAATCCTGGGGAGTTATGACGCCGAAAACCATGTGCTGACGCTGGTCCAGTACACCATGCCGGCGGGGCATCCGGAATATGTGAATTCGGCGTGGAAGATCCAGGAGCATCCGTATGAGGGCGACGTGGAGAACGCCTACAGCGACGGCCCGCAGTCGCCGGGCGGTGCGCGGCTTGGACATTTCTACGAGTTAGAAACGTCCTCACCGGCGGCGGCGCTGGCTCCGGGGGAGTCGATCGAACATGTTCACCGGACCTTTCACCTGCAGGGCGACGACCAGGAGTTGAACCGGGTAGCGCTGGCGGTGTTGGGCGTGAGCCTGGACGAGATTCGCAATGCCCTGCCCCAGTAGCTTGAGCCGCTTCTCCGGGACAAGCGCAGTGGCAGCCGCGCAGCGGTCTGCAAATCAAGGCGGGAGGACGCGGTCATGTCCTTGTTCAGTCGCAGAAGTGTCCTGAAATCCCCTGGCGGCGTGGTCGGCGCGACCACGCTCGGCGCGCGACGAGGCGCCTCGGCCTGCGGTGCTCGAGGCCTGACGTCCGGCCGCACTCGCCGAAGGTCTCAAGCCTCGCGGAGAAAGCTGGTTTGAAAGCGTCACGCCATCACCGTCTGCACGTCTGCCTGAGCAAGGTCTCCAGCGCCCCTCGGATCCGCAACGGGGATGCTGATGGTAAACGTGCTGCCAATTCCCGGCGCGCTCTCCACCGTAATCTCGCCTCCCATCAGCCGGCAAAGACGCTGGCTGATGGCCAGTCCCAGGCCGGTGCCGCCGTGCCGCCGGGTCACAGATGCATCCACCTGGGAAAAGGGGCGAAACAGCCGGTTCATGTCGTCCCGCTCAATGCCGATGCCGGTGTCACGCACCCGCCAGCAGATGAATTCCCTTTCACCTTCCCGGCCGCGCTCGATGGCGAGCGTGATGCTTCCGTTTTCCGTGAACTTGCAGGCGTTGGAGAGCAGGTTGAGCAGGCTCTGACGGAATTTGACCGGATCCACTGAGACGATTCCGGTCACGCCGTCTCTCTCGACAAGGAAGCGATTGCCCCCGCGCCTGGCCAGCGGTTCAATCGTGCAAATCACGGGATCGGTGAGGGCTCCGATTTCGCACAACTCCAGCCGCAGTTCCAGGGCGCCCGCTTCGATCTTGGATATGTCCAGGATGTCATTCACCAGGGCCAGCAGATGGTGGCCTGCCGACTGGATTCGCTGCAGGTCCCGTGCGCACGAAGCCAGCCCCAGTTCGTCGGCGTCCTCCTGCAGCATTTCGCTGTAGCCGAGAATTGCGTTGAGCGGCGTGCGGAGCTCGTGGCTCATGTTGGCAAGAAAGGCGCTCTTGGCGGTATTGGCCTCCTCCGCCGCCAGCTTGGCGTTCACCAGCGACTGTTCGATTGCCCTACGCTCCGCGATCTCGTTCTCCAGGGTTCTGGTGCGCTCCGCAACCCGCATCTCCAGCTCGTCCTGCGCGCGCTGCAGGCGCAGATCGCGGTCGTTGATCGTCTCCATCATATTGTTGAACTGATCGATCAGCAGGCCCGTCTCGTCATCGAAAGTCTTCACCGCGCGCAGGCCGTAGCTACCGCTGCCGGAAACCTCCCGGGCAATGTGCGTCAGATGGAGGATGGGCTCGGAGATCATACGCTGCAGCCGCGAAGAGATCGCCACGGCAAACAGAGAGGCCAGGCACAGCACGAATGCGCTGATGAGCCCGTAGCGCAGGGATCGCGTGTAGATTTCCGCCAGTCCGATGCGCAGATAAAGCGAACCCACGACTTCGCGATTGACGCTGACAGGGTAATAGAGCACCGCGTGACGCCACGAGAAGCGAAAGCTCTCCGTATTGCGCGCAGGCGGGCAGACGCTCGGCTCGCCCTGGCTGTGATAGCCGGCGATATTCTCCCCCTCCAGCGTGTACAGGCAGGCCTGGGCTACCCGCGGCTCGGCACGCAGCGCGTCCGCGGTTTCCCGGGCAGCTGCCGCATCGTGAAAAGTGAGCGGCGCCGAAGCGCTGTCGGCAAGCATCTGCGCAATAGTTGCCGATTCCCGGTGCAGCGCCTGCAGGTTGGCCGCAGTCTCATAGCTCCAGAAAGCCATGCAGGCGAGCAGCAGCGCGCAGGTCGATGTCACCGACGAGAGCACCGTGAGCCGCGCCCGGATGGGCAGGCGGACCAGCGCGCGGCGCAGCAGGGACTGCCGGCTCACCGTCCCACCACGGTGGCCAGCTGCAGGAGCCGGCTGCTGATGGCGAGGCCGCTGCTCTGCGCGTGCGCCAGGTTGATCTGGATCTGGATGTGATCGCCGGTAACGGGCAGCCCGACAACTCCGCCGTTGAAAACGAAGCGCTCGTCGTCGCTCACCGTCAGCACGCCGGCGCGAGTCAGTTCCGGAGCCACCTCGTCGTAATGCTTCTGCTCCGGCAAGGCGACGTAGACGAGAAAGCAGTCATCCATGCGGTCCGAATGCCCGATGCGGCGCACCGCGACCGGCCTGCCGTCCACCAACCGCCCCGTGAACGCGCGCTCGACCGCGTCGCTCTGCTCGTCATACCCCAGCAGACCGACAACGAATGGAGCGTGAGGATCGGCTGTTTTCGATGGCGGCCAGACCACGAATTTCGTGAGGTTCACGATGATCGCGGCGCGCACGTGGTACTCATCCGGCATGGTCGCCTGGGCGCCGCCCCCCGGCGCCAGCGCCAGCCCCACGCACATGGCGAGCGCGAATCGCAGCCACAGCCGGATTGTCGTGCTGTACTTCAAGGATTCCATCGCAGGCCGGCATAAAAGCTTCGCGGGATATACGAATTCATCGTGTAGTCTTCGGGATAGAATTCGGCGTGGCTCGCGTGCTGCAGGTTGGTCACGCCCGCGCTCACACTGGCGCGCTCCCCGATCGATCGGCTCAGGCGGAGGTCCACCCGCGCATGCTCAGGAATGATCGCCTCCGGGACGGGCAACAGTGATGGCACCGTGGAGTTGGCATCGAGCGCCGCGCTCAAACTCCAGTAGTGTGGCAAGTTGAAAAATCCGCGTACGTCCAGGGTGTTGCGAGGCGTGCTCCAGTCCTGCCCTCCGGAGGGCTCGACCGACACATCGCCGTGACTGACCAGACGTCCCTGCATCCACGCGTAACTGGCCTGGAACTGCAGAGATCTCGCGGGGGTCCAGGCAACCGCCGCTTCCGAACCCTGCGTGCCTGCCGTAAATCCGTTGACATAAAAGAACGGCTCGACCACCGATGGCGCGGGCGCGAGCACCAGGTACGGCGTCCCCACCCTGGTCGCCTCCAGATCGGTGTAGTGATTCACAAAGCCGGCCAGATCGAGCGACAACCGTTCGCCGAAGCGGTGCCGGTATCCGGCCTCATTGGCCAGCACTACTTCAGAAGCGAGGCCGGGATTGCCGAGGATAAGACCGTTCAGCGGCAGGCCGTCGGCTATGCCCAGGAGATAGAGAAAATCCACGTCGCGATCCTGGTCGGAAGGAGTCCGCACGGCGCGGGAGCACGCCGCCCAGACGGTATCCGTTGCGGCCGGAGTCCACGCCAGGCGCGCGCCCGGCTGCACCTCGAAATGCGTATAGCTGTTCCATTGCAGCTTGGTTCCCGCGGTCAGGATCAGCGTTGCCGGCACCAGCGTCACGCTGTCCTGTGCGAACGTGCTGAAGAGATTCACAATGTGGCCGGAGTGCGCGAAGTAGGTCTGCTGTCCGCCGGCCTCGTCTGAGGTCCAGCGATATCCGCCGCCCCAGACCACGTCGTTCCTCGCCCCGGCGATCCAGTGATGCTGGAAATCCAGATCGGCGATCTGCATGTTGAGGTTCATGCCGATCTCGAATCGCCGATCGTCGCTGTAGTACGCTTCCAGCGCGGTGTCGGAGGAACCGCTGTTGTGCCCCCACCGGCCCATCAGGAATCCGCCCGCACCGTATACCGGGCTGACCGTGAAATCCGACAGGCTGTATCCAAAATCGATGCGCTGTTGTTCCGGATTGCGAAACAGACCGCCCTCGAAGGTGAACTGATCCCGCGTGGACCGGTTCCAGTCCAGCCGTCCGCTCACCCGCTCGGTGCTGCCGGCGTCCTGGGCCGACGAGCCGTCGGCGGCAAGCAGGGCTCTGCGGTGCAGGGCCATCGTGTCGACGCGATAGCACGCGCTCTGGCTCCAGCACGCGCCCCAGCGCACCGTCCCGCCCTGCTCCACCCGCGCCCCTTCGCCTGTGGCCAGAGCGCCCTGGGTGTCCTGGGTCCTGCGGGTCACGATGTTGATGACTCCGTTGACCGCGTTGGCTCCCCACATGGTTCCGCCCGGCCCACGCACCACCTCAATGCGCTCGATGTCGTCGATGGGCAGATCGTTCTGATCCCACAGCGTGCCCGAGAATACCGGATTGTAGACGCTGCGGTTGTCGATCATGATCAGCATCTTGTTGGCGAATCGGCTGTTGAAGCCGCGCGCGCTGACCGCCCACGTATTGGCGTCGATCTGCGCCACCTCCACTCCGGGAACCATGCGCAGCAGTTCCGGAACGCTGGTTGCCCCGGAGCGCAGAATCTCTTCGCGGGTGATCACGAAGGCTGCGGCCGGGGTCTCGAACAGCTTTTGCTCGCGCCGCGAGACGGTATTGACTTCGAGATGCGTCAGCTGCTCCAGACTGAGCGAAGACAGATCCGCATCCGGCGCGCTCTGGCCGTTCGCGGCGCATCCCAAACTCAGCATCAGCACAACACCCCATGCGCTTTCCTTCATCGTTCCATCGCTCCTGTCAGAGCTGAGGCGCCAGGATCTCCTCGGCCTGGCAGGCGCCGCCCGACAGCCGGTCCTGCCGCAGCAGTTCCTCGCTCTTTTCCACATCCACCGGTCTGGAGAAGTAGAAGCCCTGTCCGTACCTGCAGCCCATGGCCAGCAGCCGCGTGATCTGGTCTTCGCGTTCGATCCCCTCGGCAATTACCCCCAGCTTCAGGTTGTCCGCCATGCCGACGATGGTGTTCACGATCGCCGTCTCGGTCGTGTCCGCGCCGCCGGTTCGCATATTGACCATGAAAGAGCGGTCGATCTTCAGCGAATCGAAGGGCAGGCCGGACAGGTAGCGCAGGCAGGAATACCCCGTACCGAAATCGTCCAGCTTGAGCCCCACCCCCAGATTCTTCAGTTCCGTCAGGAGTCCCCGAGCCTGCTCCAGATCTTCGAGCAATACGCTCTCCGTCAGCTCGAGGTGCAGGCACTCCGGAGGCAGCTCGGTCTCGCGGAGGATCTCGGCAATCTTCCGCACCAGGCCTTTTTCGCGGCACTGCCGAACCGAAAGGTTGACGGCGACATCCAGAGGGGGCGTGCGCGGGAAGCGCTTGTGCCAGGCGTGCGTCTGCCGGCACGCCTCGCGCAGCACCCACAAGCCGATGCTCACGATCAGCCCGGTCTCCTCGGCCACGGGGATGAAATCGTTCGGCAGCAGCAGGCCGCGCGTTGGATGCAGCCAGCGCACCAGCGCCTCGAAGCCGCAGATCGCCCCCGTATCCAGCAGCACGCGGGGCTGATAGAACACGCGGAATTCTTCACGCTCGACCGCGCGCCGCAGGTCGCTCTCCGTCTGCAGACGGCGGCGGGAAAGATCGTGCATGCTGGGTTCGAACAGAGCGCAGTGGCCGCCTCCCGCGGCTTTGGCGGCATACATCGCGGCGTCCGCGTCGCGGATCATCTCCTCGGGCGATGCGTACGACGGGGACGACAGCACGATGCCGATGCTGACCGAGCAGTAGATCTCGTCTTTACCGCATTGGAACGCCGGCCGCACCGCGCGCCCGATCCGCTCGCAGACGGCCTCTGCCCCTGCCGGCTCGGCGATGTCCTCCAGCAGCACCGCAAACTCGTCGCCGCCCAGGCGCGCTACCAGCGAGTCGCCCGACAGCCGCCCGGAGAGGCCGCGGTCGCGCACGGCCGAGCGGAGGCGATGCGCAACCTCCTGCAGCAGATGATCCCCGAGCAGGTGTCCCATGCTGTCGTTGATCAGCTTGAAGCGGTCGAGGTCGAGAAACAGCACTGCGAATCCCGGCCCCGCTCTCCGCTGGAACCGTTCGATGGCCGCCAGCAGACGATCCTGGAACAGGATGCGGTTGGGCAGCCCGGTCAGCACGTCGCGCGTGATCTTCTCCGTAATGTCGGACTGCGAGCCGGCCATGCGAACCGCGATTCCGGCCGGGTTGCGCACCGCCAGCCCGCGCGTCGACATCCAGCGGCACGATCCGTCCTCGCGACGCATGCGATATTCGCACTCGAAGGCCGGGCTGGCGCCGCTCAGATGCGCGTCCAGAGCCTTTTCGAAGGCGGCGCGATCCCGCTCGTGAATCAGCGCGATCCACCCCGGGCGATCGCCCGGAATCTCGCCATCCGCAAGCCCCAGCATCTCCCGCCAGCGGGGCGAAAAATAGATTTCTCCCGTTTCCAGATTCCAGTCCCACAGTCCGTCGTTCGCGCCCCGCGCCGCCAGAGCGTACCTCTCTTCACTGCGGCGCAGCGCCATCTCTGCGTGGCGCCGGGAAAGCTGCGACCGGATGCGCGCGATCGCGACCGAGAAATCGATGGGCTTGGTCACATAGTCGTTCGCGCCCAGATCGAGCGCCTCGGCGATGCTGGCGCTGTCGGCCACGGCGGTGACCATGATGATGGGCAGCTCCTGCTGCGACCAGCGGCGCCGCAGCGTCTTCAGAACCTCGAGCCCGCTCAGGCCGGGCATCATGTGATCGAGCAGCACCACGTCGAAGCTCTCGTCCTCGAGCATCGACAGGGCTTCCTGGCCGGACTGCGCCGCCTTCACCTGGAAATCCCTGCGTTCGAGCCTGCGCACACAGAGATCGCGATTCAGCTCCTCGTCGTCGACGACAAGGATCCTGTTATTCAGGCCCATCGGCCTTTCCCCGCCCGCGGCCCGGCTTCCCGTTTCGCTTTGCGCCAAAGGTGTACCTCGCAGTTCGCCGGCTCGGAACCGTTCGTGCACCGGTCCTCATTCCCGCATCGGCGAAGCGGTGTCAACCCTTTACCGGGCAAAGCAGGAGATTGGTTACCTTGGGCATGTTGCGAGGCGAGAAAATCTCGTGCGCAACGCCGCGACGAGGCGGAGATCGGCCGCCGCTCAGCCCGAGGCCCGGGATTCGTCAGCCGGCGCAGATCCGTTGTTCAGCGACCGTATGAAAAAGATGTACCCGGATGGGCGAAATCATCAGTGCACAGCGATGCTTTCGTCGGCGAGATTCCAGCCGCGCAGCCCGAACTCGGGCTTGCCCGACCCGGAGGCGAACTCCACCGTGATGGTGCGTTGCTCGCCGGGCAGCAGGGAGATGTAGTTGCCGCTGTAATAGGCGGGCAGGATGCGCTCACCGGTAGCGGCATTCTCCAGGGTGAGCTTGACGAGGACGGCGGCCACCGCGCCGGAGTTGCGGAGGGTGACGACGGCCTTCTGTTGGCCGCCTGCTTCGCCCAGCGTAGCCGAGGCAGTCACGGTGGCCTGCGGCAGGGCATCGAGTTCGCGGAGGGTTGAGAGCTTTGCAGCCCACCAGTAGAAGTTGTTGCTCACTGGCGCACCCGAAGCATCGGCGACATCGAGCACGACGAAGACGGCGTGGCCGGCGGCGAGCCCGTCCAGATCCAGTTTCGTGACCGGCGTGCGATCGTCGGCGGCGGCCTGCACCTGGTACGTGTGGTCGCTCAGGGTTTGATTATCGAGACTCAGGACGCGCACCCGCACGCTGAACGACGAGGCGTCGCCCAAATTGATAAAATCGACCGCTTCATCGTTGAGGTTGAGCTGGGCGTGAATCGGCTCCAGGGCTTTCTGTGTCCCGTAGAAGCTGGACTGCGTGTCGTAATCCCAGCTGAGGAAGTTCCACTGCGTGCTGGGCCACGCCGGCTGGGTCATCCAGATCATGCGGCCGGAGCTGGGCTGCCACAGGTGTGCGGCCATACCTTCGAAGATGGCGCGATAGCCGGCGTAGTCGAGCATCTGCGCCTTGCGCACGAAATCGCTGAAGCTGGTCGGCGCGCCGAACTCCCTGTTCATCGCATTCATATAGAAGGAGACGCGGCCGCCTTCGCTCTGGTGCCAGTCGTGGTAGGCCCAGGTATCGCTGATGGGCCAGCGGTCGGGTTCAGGGATGAAAGACTTGAAGCTTTCCAGCGTGGGCACGCTGGGCATGCCAAGCTCGACGCTGAAGCCGCGGTTGATGCGGAAGTAGAGCGAGGGCGGCTCCCACAGGTAGGGGCCCGAACCGCGCAGATTAATCCGATTGGAGCCCGGAGTATAGTAGCGGGTGTGATCGAGGGTGCGGATCAGCTCCGCCAGGCCCTGGTTGATCGGCGCCTGCGGCACGCCTTCATTGCGTCCGCACCAGACCACGATCGACGGATGGTGGCGGAAGCGCAGGATGGTGTCGCGCGCATTCTTCAGGAACAACGCCGGGTCCTGGGCTTCGAGGTTGTACTGCTCGGTCGACTCCCAGAAATCGTTCCAGACCATCAGGCCATACTTGTCGGCGAGCTCATAGAAATTCTCTTCCGTGCTCTGGCCCATCCAGTTGCGGATGATGTTGACGTGGGCGTTGCGGTGCAGGCGGAAATATGGCTCCAGATGGGCCATGCTGACGCGCTTCATCATGTCATCCATGCCCCAGTTTCCGCCGCGCGCGGCGATGCGCACTCCGTTGACGACGATCACGAGATCGGTGCCGGGCCAGCCGCCGGGGACCGGCTGGACGGACGGCGATCCCAGCGCGCCTGGCTCGAGGGTCTGTACCCAGGTATCGGTAATTCTCGGAGGGATCCCGGCTTGCGAATTTTCTTTGGCCGGTTCCGGCAGATTGGGCGTCCGGTCGACGATTTCACGAATGCCTTCGTGAGTGTCGTTGATCAGGGACGGCTCTTCGTCGTACGTGCGGCTGGGGAAGATCTCGACGCGGTGCAGCTGACCGGCGGAATCGAGCAGCGAGAGCTCGTAGCTGACCTCGCGCATGCCGAACTCGATCCGGCTGGTCGAACTGACGCTGTGGCCGACAGCAAATGTGGTGACGAGGGTGTGCAGTGTGGGCGGACCGTAGCCATTCGGCCACCACAGGCGCGGATGCTGCACCCGAAGTTGCGGGAACTCTGAGGGCTCCAGGTGCACATCGTTGTCGCCGGGCGCCAGGCGCACGTGCTTCGTCACTTTGACGTCGTCGAATGCAGCGGTCAGATCGCCTTCGACGGGCGACTGCGTAACGTTCGTGAGAGGAACATCGATTTCGATGTCGGCTTCGCTGCGGTCAGGTTTGGGCAGGGTGGTGACGACATTGAGATCGCCGATCTGGACGGGACCGGAGGCGGTGAGGGTGACGCCCTGCCAGATGCCCGTGTCGCGGTCGCGGATGCTGGGAATCCAGTCCCAGCCCTCACTGGCGGCGAAGGTAGGACCGTCGAGGACTTCCACGCCGCCGTCCGATCCGGGCCCTGCGGTGAGCGATTCTTCCTGGGCAATACCGGCGTGCGGCGGGGGCGAGACGTGCACCGCGAGCACATTCTCTCCGGAGCTTTTCAAAAGGCCGGTGACGTCGAAGCGGCCACGCAGAAACGCGCCCCTGAAGCCGCCTATCTTCCTGCCGTTCAGCCACACCTCAGCGGTGTAATTCACGCCGAGAAATGTGAGGGTGAGGCGTCGGCCGCGCGCCGCCGCGGGCACTGCGAACTCGACGCGATACCAGTAGTCCTGGTGGGCCAGGTTTTCGGGAATGGCCATATTGTTCAGGCCGTAGTCGGGATTGGGATAGATGCCGCGATCGACCATGGTAGTAAGCACCGTGCCGGGTACGATGGCAACCAGCCAATGACTGTCATCGAAGCCCGGCTTCGAGATTTCCTCACCGGTGGCTTGCACCTGCGGCGCGGCCGCGAGGCGCCAGCCGCCGCGGATCTTCCAGGGATTGTCTCCCGTCAGCTTCGTATGAAGCTCCTTCGCTGTCAGAGGCTGAGCCACCGGCTTCTGGAACGGGGCCCTGCTGCGCGGCAGCGTATTGGGATTCTGCGGCTCGCTCAGGCCCGCCTGGCCGTATGTCTGCACCCCCCAGTGCGGCGAGGCCTGTTCGTAGACGGGGAGGCTGAAGTCCGGTCGCGCATCGAAGATCGTCCCGATCTGAGCGGCGCTGAGGGCTTCGCGGTAGATGTCGAGCGCGGCGATCTTGCCGCCGAAGTGGCTGGTCTCAAGCAGTGGCTGAGCCGGCTGCGCGGCAGGCACGCTCTTCGCTTCCGGCGATGGCTGCGGCGCGGGCGCGAGCCGAATCTCCGCGGTGATCTGCCCCTGCATCAGCGGCCAGGAGCCCACCGCCGCGCCGTCGGCGTACAGGGTTACCTGGCGGCCATCGCTCACGGCGGCGGCGAAATGCCAGTCGCCGTTATCGAGGGGCGTGGAGGCGGTGAGGAGATGAACCGTGCCGCGCGCGGTTCCGAGCCAGAGGCCCAGGCGACCGTCTTCGACCCCTATGAAACGGGCGTCCGCAGCAGAGGGATCGCCCATGCCGGCCAGCAATACCGTGCCGGAGAGCGGCTCGGAGGAATGGAACCAGAAAGCAAACGTCCACTGCGCGGCGCCCTCGGTCAGCGGATCGGGAGGCCGCGCGCCGTCGTAGCGCCGGTCAAGCGGTGGAGGCGGCGCGAGCGGTTCGGTGAGACCAGGGCCGGCAGCGAGGAAGGCCGCGTTGTAGGGCCCGTATGCTTCCTCGGGAACGGTCTGCGCGGACAGTGCCCGGGCGGCAAGCAGCGCAGGCAAAGCCAGAGCGACGAGTAAGGCGTACGTGCGGTGCTTCAGACCCTTCGGCACCGCTTCGAAAAAACCATGAAATTGCGGACTCATCGCTAGGAACCTTCTATCGTTCCGAGATTAGTCGCGAAAGTCGCACCAATCTCCGCGGAGTGATTCCGGGGGGCCTGGTCCTGATCCCGCCCGGCGGTTGCATGGCATCTCCGCGCCTCATTGGCGATGGTCGCGGAACAGCTTCTCGCGAGCACGACGGGGCCGGCCGTCCCACTCGCCGGAGGGTTTCAGCGCCTGGCCCGATCAGAAGGTGAAGAGTCCTTCGATCTGCCCCTGCCGGTTTCCGCCGGCGAACTTGTTGTTCACGAATCCGAAGTTCGAGTTGTTGATGTCGGTGGTCGGATAGGGGAGCTGGGTACGGTTGAGGGCGTCGAAGTAGTCCATGCGCAGCGAGATGGCTGTGCCTTCGGCGATGCGGAATATCTTCTTTGCGCTGAAGTCCTCGACCGGGTACCACGGCCCGCGAAGCGAGGGGTAAGTGCGCGCCGCGTCTCCCAGCACAAACTGGCTTCCGGTATTGGAAAAGGCATTGCTGCTGAACACCGGAACCAGCGGCCCCTTGCCTTCGAAGTAAGGTTTCACTTTATCCCAGTTACCCGACCACATGCTGACACCCGGAACGATATTGGGACGGTTGAGGCCATTCAGGAAGTGCTCGCCGCTTTGCGTGACCTGGATCGGCCCGGCGTTGTTGTAAGTCACGATGCCGGCCACTTCCCAGCCGCCCAGCCAGCGTCCCACACCGCCGCTGTTCAGCCAGCGCTGCCCCATGCCAAACGGAAGCCGGTAGGTCGCGGCGATCCGGCTTTCAAACGAGTCGCTGGTTTCGACATACTCCGGCACCGGATTGAACTTGTTCTCCGGCGTGCCCAGGTTGTCGAACTGACTCGGCAGCGTCAGGTCCCCCATGAAAGTCAGCCCGTTGCCAACGTGCTTGTCGGCTTCCAGCTGGAACGCGTTATAGAAAGTGGTTCCCGCCTGATCGAGGATCCTCGAGACCGACGAATACTGCGGGAACGGTTTCAGGGTCTGGTACACCGTGGCCCCGCCTCCGAACTGGCTGGCAAAAGCCGCGTAAGGAGCCGAGAAGCCCGCGCTGGCTGCCGCCGGGGAGTTGATGTTGTCCGACAGCGTGTTTCCGTATTGCAGAACCGACGGACTGGGCTGGCTGATCGCATTGATGTTGTAACCGGTCAGATGCGTCACCCGATTTGCCGCATAGGCCAGCGTCAGCAGTGTGTTCCAGCCCAGCTGCCGCTGGACGCTGACGTTCCACGCCTGGTACATCGGCGCCCGTCCGTTTCCGGCGGCGTCCAGATAGTAGATAGTCTGGGCGACGCCGAGCGATGGGCTGAAGGGGGTGGGAGAGACAGTGGGCAACGGATTCGCCGTTCCCTGCGGGCTTGCCCACTCTCCATAACCGCCGATATTGCTCCCGGTGGCGTTGACCTGGAAGCTGCCTGCGAGCAATCCGGCCATCGTGGTTGGAGCGCCAAGGCCTTCGCCCTGGCCGTACGTGCTGTCGTAACCAAGGTAGTTAATGAAGTATCCGGCCTGCAAAACGGTGTTTGCGTCGAAGCTGTAGGCCAGGCCCACATGCGGTCCCACTTCGCCCCAGTGAATGGCGGCGCGATTGTACCCCGCGCACCCCGCGCAGTTCCCGAATTCAGTTGCCGCGCCGGGCAAGCCGCCGGCTCCCGGATTCGACGCCGTGGGATTGAGAAAGACATTGTTGTTGGTGGTCATGGTGTAAGGAACCATGATGTCCCAGCGCAGCCCTGGACTCACGGTCAGCTTATGAGTAAGGCGGATATCGTCCTGAATGTAAGCCGAGTAGTCCTGCGTGTAGAACTGCTCCTGGGTCGGCGCGCTGCGGGCAGCCGAATCCACATCGCCCAGCAGGAAGCTGGCAAACGAGCTGCCGTCCTTGGCGAAATTCGAGGAGCTGGGATCCGATGTTTCCGCCTGGCTGAAGCTGAAATGCCCGCTGCTGTAATTGCTGATGGTTTTCGCAGTGTAGTAGTGGTACTCGGCGCCCATGTTGATGTTGTGGCGGCCCTTCGTCCACATCCAGTTGTTGTACAAATTAATGCCGATATTGTCGACGTTGTACTGCACCAGCGAGCTGTTGCTGTTGCCAAAAGGCGTGGGCGCATTCTGGCCGTCGAAGCTGATAAACGGCATGGTGTCGGCGCCCGTAACTCCGGCAAAACTTACTTTGGTGTTGTCATCGACGTAGTTCTGCATCTTGTTCATGGCCGCGATGCCGACGCTCAATACCAGATTGGGGCTGATGGTCTTTTCGTAATTACCCAGCCATGTATCCGAATTGTCGATACCGGACTGCTCCCCCGTCAGCGGGTTCGAGACCGGAACGATCGGGGCATCCTCCTCCTGCACCACGGAGTAGTGATTGCGCCACCACGTAAACGCAACGTTTTGATTCGAGCTGAGCTGGTGGTTGAGGGTAATACCCCACGCCTGAGTCTTGTACGGAACCGACGTGATCACCGGATTCATATTGTCCTGCAGGCCGTAGTTCGTTCCCGCGGTGTCCGGATTGGGAATGTATTGCAGCAGGGTTTGGGAAAGAGAGTTGATGCGGTCGGGGCAGATGACGTTGAGCACGCCATTGCAGGAGAACTGTACCGGATGCGAGGGATCGGGGCTGTCCGGGTCGTAGATGGGAATCAGATTGCCATTGGCATCGACAAAGTGGGTGAAGTCGCCGGTCTTCATGGCCGCGGTGGGAACCGTGCCAACCGTGGTGACGCCCTGGTTCTTGCTGAAGATGTCGATACTGCCGAGGAAAAAGGTCCGGTTATGTCCGTTGTAGAGTTTGGGAATTACCACGGGGCCGCCAATCGTGCCGCCCCAGTCGCCTTCCTTATCGACCGGAGGCAGCGCCGTTCCATCTGCAGCGAAGCGGGTGGGAAAGAACCCCGCGGAGTCAAAGCCGTCATTGCGGTCGATGTAAAATGCGTCGCCGTGGTAATGGTTGGTGCCGGTGGCCATGTTATAGGCAATCGCGCCCTGCACCATTCCGTAACGGGATGCGAAGGTCGAGCGCAGGACCCGGAACTGGTCCACCATTTCGTAAGGGGGATTGGAGTTGATGGCCGAGGCGGTGTCGAGCTGCATGCCGTTGTAATAGCTGCCTGCCGAATTGATCTGGCTGGGCGCGCCGCCCTCGACCGTGACACTCCCGTAGGAACCGGTCTTGACGCCCGGAGCCAGTGTGGCAAAACTGTTAATTTGGCGGATATTACCATTGATCTCAAGAGGAAGGTCCGTTACCTCCTGTGGCGGCAGCATCGTATCCAGCTGCGGCTCCGTCCGGTCGATCTGAATGGAATTGGGGGCCGTCACCTGTACCGTCTCGGTGGAATTGCCGATGGCCATCCGGATGTTCAAAGTCGGCGTCGCCCCGACTTCCACGATGACGTTTTCCTGGACAAAGCGCTTGAAGCCCGGCGCTTCGGCCGCGACGCGATAGGGTCCCGGGGCCAGCGTGGCGGCGTATACCCCATCCGACGAAGACGAAACCTTTGTCGTGATTCCGGTAGCGGTGTCGGTGAAGGTGATCCTGGCGCGGGCGATCACGGCCCCGGAGGGGTCCTGGACGATGCCGGTCAATCCGGTATTGGATTGCGCGAAAAGGAGTTGCAGGCCCGGGCAGACGAACAGGATGAGCAGAACCCACAGCGGAAAGGCAAACCGATCTCGTCTCGATTCGCCGCTGTCATTTCTGAAAGCCTTTGTGCACATCATCGGTCGATTGCCTCCAACAAGAACTTGCAGCAGGTTCAGATGCGCCAGTAAGCACCGCTCACACCGAGAAAGCTCTGAAGCGGCGGAAGAGCGCTCCGCCTGCATCTCTGTGAAAATGAGTTTCGAGGACAGAAATACCCGTGCCAAGGGTTTAGCGCGGCAAAACAAGGTGAAATCCTTGTGGTTCACCTGTTGCGTGTCGCTGATTGCAGAAGCCTTAGCCTCAAGAGGCCTCGGACGCCGGGGCCGCGTCGACCCACGCGCTGGTGAAATTCAGGAATTCACGCTACGTCAATATTCCCGGCGCCAGAGCGGTTTCGCGATCGAATCGAGGGTCCAGCCGTGTCGCGGCCGGCCATGACCTAGTCATAGCTGCTGGTTGGCCACAGCTCGACCGGGCTTCCGCTATCGTCCTTGTACTGCGCGCGCAACGTCTTCAACTCCTCCACCAGCCCCGGCACCACGGACGCATACTCGGGATGGACCTTGTATCCGGACCAGGCGAAGAGATTTTCCATCTCGTCCGGATCCTTTTCGAGGTCGAAGAGCTCCCACTCATTCACCGTGTAGTAATCGATCAGCTTGTATCGCTGCGTGCGGATGCCGTAGTGCGGGAAGACCCAGTGAGGCGGGGCGAATTCGTAATAGTGGTAGTACATCGACGTGCGCCAGTCCGCAGGTGCATTGCCTTCAACGATGGGCCTGAGGCTTTTTCCCTGCATGTCGTCGGGCACGGCCACGCCGGCCAGATCGAGGACTGTCGGAGCGTTGTCGATGTTCACGCCCCACTCGCTAGTGACGCTTCCTGGCCGGACGGCGCCCGGGTAGCGAATCATCCATGGGACGCGAATGGCCTGCTCGTACATGAATCGCTTGTCAAACCACCCGTGATCGCCGAGAAAAAATCCGTGATCCGCCGTGTAGATGACGATGGTGTTATCCGCCAGACCGCTATGGTCCAGGTAATCGAGCAGCCGGCCCATGTTATCGTCCTGCGCCCGCAGCGTAGCCAGAAAGCGGCCCATGAACTGCTGATAGTTCCACTGCTTGCGCTGCCGTTCGGTCAGTTCCGAGGAAGGGTGGTAATCCGGCATGTCCGCAATGCGCATGCGGGCCTCCCGGGCGGCCGCGGCGCGATGGGAATAATCGTCGTAGAAGGTGCCGGGCTCGACGATTCGCGTGTTGTCATACAGATGCTCGTATTGGTGCGGCGGAT
Source organism: Acidobacteriaceae bacterium (assembly GCA_035505395.1). GTDB lineage: Bacteria > Acidobacteriota > Terriglobia > Terriglobales > Acidobacteriaceae > Palsa-343. Next base: position 11,190 of record DATJQW010000067.1, on the reverse strand, counting down.
CGAAGGGACGATGATCGTTGAAGAACTGCACCATCATGAAAAACGGCCGGGAAAACTGCCTGATGCCCTCGATGGTGAAATCCACGACATTGTCGGTGATGTAACCCGGATAGCTTTTCTGAACGATGGTCCTGCTGCCCAGTTCCGTATTTCTCAGGTAGCCGTCGGGATCGTAATAAGGGCCGCCGGAACCTCGCTTGAAGATGAAGTAATCGAAGCCGCAGTCGCCAGGGTTCGCCGGCAGGTGCCACTTGCCCACCGTCCCGGTCTGGTAGCCGTGGCGCTTCAGGATCTTCGGCATCATCTCCTGCGCAGCATCGAAGGAGGGATGCGTCACGCCATCCGTGGTTCCGGACGGATTGGAGAGCATCCCGTTCAGGTGGCTGTATTTTCCGGTCAGGAGGGTAGCACGGCTGGGCGCGCAGAGCGCATTCGTCGTAAAGCTGTTCTCGAAGCGCATCCCCTCTTTCGCCAGCCGGTCGATATGCGGCGTTTGAATCAGGTGGCTGCCATAACAGCTCAGCGCCTTCAGAGGAATTCCTTCGGCGGTAATCCACAGAATGTTCGGCCTCTCCGATCCGGCGCGACGTGCGGGTGCGACGGCCGGATTCTCCTGGGGAGCTTCAGAGGCCATCAGCCGGGGTGCAAGGGCTGAACCAATCGCGGCTCCGCCCAGACGGGCAATGGCCTCGCGGCGCGTCAGGCTGTCTTTGCGATCCTTCATCTCTGTTACACGTTTCGTTACGGCGGCGGAATACGAAAGCCGATCAGGTCCACCGGCGGCTAAGGCTGGATGTTACGGGTCGCAACGATGCTGACGGAAACCGGCGCTCCAGCCATCGCATGCACCTGGATCAGGGCCTCGAACCATGGAGACTTGCCGGAGCTGGGTTCCATCCCAACCGCCTGCCGCAGCTTGGCGCGGTTCGCCGGATCGGAGAGCAGTTCCCCGAGCGCCTCGGTACCCTCCTGTCGAAGTCCCTGCAGGATCATCACATTGCCATTCCCGCTGCTGGTCGGCAACAGAGAGATGGTGGCGTAATCGTCGCCGGCCGAGCCGGTGTGTTCCAATCCCTGGTACATCGGCCGTTCGCCTGGCCTGGGATGCCGGTTGAGGAAACTCATGGTGCCCCCGATGCCGTCCTCCACGACCTGGAAATTCAGCTTGTTTTCGAACAGCTGCACCCAGGGATTCGAGGTGGGACCGCCCAGAAAGATGTAGTTCCCGTGCTGCAGGTTGCGATCGTTCAGGTCGTGCGCTGACGTGACGACAATCTGATCCGCCAGGCCGCCGGCCAGGCGCACGATGCTCGTGGTATCGGAAAGATCGGCATACGAGGTGAGCTGGGAATCGGAGACATAGCTCATCAGGCGCGAAACCCCGGGAGTCGTGTGCTCCGGTATCAGGCTGTCGAGATAGCCGGGCTGCAGGTACTCGGCCAGGGAGATTTCGCTGCTTCCCAGCAGCCGCAGCATCGATTTGGAGTCGGAGGCCACAATAGTCGTCAACTGGCCGTTGCGGATGACAGAGCTGAGAGGCCAGGGAGGCGCCGGATTTTTGAGCGCGCCCGCATCGCGGTACCAGCCGAACGCGCAGACCACAAGCGCGAGTGCAAGAACCGCAATGCTGCAGCCCAGCAGGCCGATGCGCCTCGCCTTCGGCTGAGCTGCGGGCGCCGGGGCGACACGGCCGGGAATCTGCCGGATCTCCTCCAGCGGCCGGATCTCCTCCAGCACGCTGCGGAACTCCAGAACATAGGAGCCCTTCGGAATGTCGATAATGAGCTTTTCGGCGTGACCCTCGCAGGCATAGTACTCGTGCAGCCGCAGCCGAAGCTGCCGCACGTGAACGCGCACCGTGCTGTCTTCGGCCGGGCTGTAGCCCGCCGGCTTCCCAAAGACAGCCCTCCCGATTTGCCGCTCCGTCAGCGCCTCATGATGCCCGCGAATCGACTGCTCGGCCAGATACAGGAGCAGAGGGGTCAGATGAGCCGATTTTTGAAAAGGACCGGTCTGGTGAATGCGCTCAATCAGCTGCCATCGAGCGTCCGCTCTCAGTTCCGAAGAATATTCCGGGGGAGTCGAAATCTGTCCAGTCGCCATCTGTCAACCCAACGCTCTCGACGGCCAGATTATACATTGGTAACTTTACGACTTGCCTGGCACGGCTGGTCCGCGGTGAGAAACGGAGCCACTCAGCCGGCACATCACCCTACCCGAGCTATCAGATTAGATTTGCTGTTTCCTCCACCGGCCCTGCCGGAACAGCGCAATTCCGGCGACCGCCATCGAGCACTCGGCAATCACGATGGCCAGGAAGGCGCCTTCGGCATGATGATGCAGGACAATGGCAAGCAGCCACGCCAGCGGCAATTCCAGCACCCAGAAGCCGAAGAAGTTGACGATGGTGGGCGTGACCGTGTCGCCCGCCCCGTTGAAGGCCTGGAGCATCACCATTCCGTATGCGTAGCCCGCGTTCCCACAGCAGAAGGTGCGCAGCGCGAGCGCGGCGATGGGAATCACCGCGGGATCGTCTACGAAGAGTTTGACCACGGGTGTGGCAAACACGACGAAAAAGATGCCGATGCTTCCCAGAAACAGCATGTTGTAAAAGCCGGTGCGCCACACCGCCTGCGCCGCCCGGTCCGGTTGCCGGGCGCCCAGGTTCTGGCCCACCAGCGTGGCGGCGGCATTGCTCAGTCCCCACGATGGCAGGATGAAAAACGTGACAATGCGGATCGCCACCGTGAATCCTGCTACCGATGCCGATCCGAAGACCGCGACGATGCGCACCAGGAAGATCCAGCTGGCGTTGGCAATGGCGAACTGCAGCATGCCGATCAGCGAAACGCGCAACAGGCGCAGCATGACGCTCATGCTGACACGCAGATGGCGCGCTAAGACATGAATCCGCTCGCTGCCCTTGAGCAGCCGATAGAACTGGTACAGCACGCCGATGGTGCGTCCGGAAAATGTCGCCAGCGCCGCGCCGGTTACGCCGAGATGCGGAAACGGACCGACACCGAAGATGAAGCATGGGTCGAGAATCAGGTTGATGATGTTCGACACCCACAGCAGGCGCATGGCGATGGCCGCGTCGCCCGCCCCGCGGAAGATGGCGTTGTTGAGGAACAGCATGATGATGGCTCCGCATCCGCCCAGGGCAATGCGCGCGTAACCGGAGCCCACCGCCACAATGGCCGGAGTGGCGCCCATCAATCTGAGCAGTTGCGGCGCGAAGATGCCTGCAGGGATGCCCATGCCGAGCGAGATCGCCAGGCCGAGCACGATGGCCTGCACGCCGGCGATGGCCGCATCTTCGGGGTCTTTCTCGCCGATGCGGCGCGCAACCATGGCTGTCGTCGATAACGCGAGGCCCAGGCCGATAGCGAAGACCAGCGCAAGCAGCGACTCGGTGAGCCCAACCGTCGCAACCGCGTTGGCTCCCAGGCGGCCGACCCAGAAAACGTCGACCACCGCGAACAGCGATTCGAGCACCATCTCCAGCACCATCGGAATCGCGAGCAGCAGGATGGAGCGGTTCAGACTGCCGGTCGTGAAATCCTGGTGCGACCCGCGCAGAGCTTCGCGCACCGAAGACCAGAATGTGGGCGGGCGGCCATCCTGAGCCGCCTGCGAGGCAGTGGTTTCGAGCAGGGACATGGAATAGCTCCGGGGTGTCGCGCAGAATTGCGGGCACCAGCGAAGGGGTCACGCTGCGGTCAGGCTGGATGATGCAGTCGTATCACCCGGGGCTGAGTCGTCCTCGGGTTAAGTCGGCCGGAAGCCCGAGGCTATGTTCAGCAGGACACGCGAGGTCGGATGACGATGACGGGCTGGAACATGGTTCGCCTCCGTTGGCCGGAATTCGGCGGGTGCTACGAGTGTAGCGCAGTTTTGGCGTCCGAAGGGAACATCCCCGGCAGCAGAGGAGTCCCGTCCCTTTTACGAAATAATCGGCTCTGCCTCAGTTCTCTTCCGGTGCCGTCTTGCCCTCAGGGCATCACAACCCTCTCTTCATGCGGAAACTTGTCGAGCGTCGCCTGACTGATCTTCAGGTGATCGATTACGAGCTGTGGCGGCAGGTGCGTGAGCCAGTTGGACAGCGAAACATCCTGGTAATAGCTGGAACGAAACATTTCCAGGAAGACAAGATCCGTATCGCCTGTGTTTTCGATGTAATGCGGGAAGGTCTGCTGCACGTACCCTGTGTCGCCCTGCTCGAAATCCATCGTGCGGGCGCGTGCCCCGGCCGCGAAAACGGTCATGCGGCCCTTGCCTTTCACGTAGTACTGCCATTCGTCGGCGTTGGGATGCCAGTGCATCTCCCGCAACCCACCAGGGTGGAGGATGACGTGTGCCGCGGCGATCTGCGGGGAGGCCCTGAAGTTATTTCCGTCGATAATGCGCACCTCGCCGCCGCGGGTGATCTTGGTGGGCGGCATTTCCAGCAGCCGGAAATCGAAGGGCAGGCGCGACGGACCGAGGTTTCCTTCCGCCGCCTTTCGGTCGGCCTGGAGCGGGCCGGGAATCGTTCCTGGAAAGATATAGCGCCCCTCGGGCGGCATGGGCGGAAACGGCGATGACGAAGTTCCGAAGTTCTTCGCCAGAATGCCCGGAGGCGTGTGCCCGATCCAGTCGGTCAGGAGCACCGTCTCGTACTCGTCGAAATTGCCGTCGTCGAAGACCAGAAGGAACTCGCATCCATCCGGGGGCAGTCCCTGGATGGAGTGCGGATAACCCGGCGGAAAATTCCAGATGTCGCCTTCTTTCACATCGTCCACAAACGCCTTGCCGTCCGGGTCGATGCAGGTGATGCGCGCGTTGCCATAGAGCATCAGCGACCATTCGGACGGCTTATGCCAGTGCAGCTCGCGAATGCCACCCGGAATCAGGCGCATCTGCACCCCCGCGATCTCCTTCGCGATGCCCAGATCCGCGATCGTGACCTGCCGCGTCCAGCCGCCCGTCTGCACTCGCTTATGCGCAAGTGTGAATGGGTATTTGAACGCTGGAAGGTTCCCATGATCTGTGGGCGGCGGCGTCACCGAGTCCGGGTTTTGCTGGTAGAGCGCGGGGTTGTCCTGTCCCATAGGCAGCCTGGAGCTGCTTGAACGCTCGCCCAGCTCGACTTGCTGTTGTGTTTGTGCCCCGGCGGAAATCGCTCCGGCGGCCAGCGCCACCGATCCGAGTTCCAGAAAGCGCCGGCGTGACGCGTCGATCCCATCATCCATAGCAGATCACCTCTTCTTGCCTCATGTCCTGTAGCCCGGCCAACTTTTCCCTGCGTGGATGCGGGGCTTTTCTGCCCGTGCCTGAGAGCTCGCCGGGTAATCCCGCTCCACACTGATCCAACCCCGCAGGAGGTCTGCTTCCCGTGCGCCCCCATTCCTGCCCGGCGCCTGCTTTGGCTGATTCCCGTAGAGAACCTGCGGGTTGGCTACGGGGTATCGCTGCAGCCTGGGCGCAACAGCCCTCCCTCTCCGCAGCATCCATACAGACAACCGGCAGAGCCAATGCAGCCGCAGCTTTTCTGCTATAGGTTCTCTCCATGCCTCTCAACACCAAACCCGAAGATTACCCTGCCGCCGTCCGCTTCCGAACGGCAGACAATAACGGCGCATTCGAAGTGACCGTTACAAATGTTACGCCCGACCACCAGCTGCCCTACCGCATCGAGGGCGGGGCGCCGCGCTTTGCCAGCCGCGACGCGTTCAAAGCCAGGGTCGTTGAAGTCGGGATGAGTCCAGCGGTCGCCGAAGACCAGAACCGCTCCTTCAACGCCACCGCGCGGCAGCTTCGCGAGCTCGGCTTCTCAGTCGAACTCCTCAACGCCCAACCGCCCTCCGCGTGAAAGCGGCGGCCTCTGCCATCCTTTTCTGTCGCCGGCAATCTGTTTGCCCGCGCTCTGCTTGACACCTTCGCCGTCGCCGCTCCATTCTTGCTCCGCATCGTAGGGAGTATATGAGCCTGGAGAATATCGTTCGCCCACACTTCCTGAACGTCGAGAGAGGCGTTCAGCCGCCGGAACCGGCCAGGGTCGAGATCATCATCGACGGGCTCACCGTTCAGGGCTATGCCGGCGAACCGCTCCTCGACGTCATCAACCGCGAAACCGGCAAAGAACTGGCCCAGGTTTGTTACCTCCCGCAACTCGGTCCCATCCAGACCTGCGACACCTGCATGGTGGAGATCAACGGTAAGCTGTCCCGCGCCTGCGGCACGCGCGTCGAGGCCGGCATGCGCGTCGAGACCGAGTCGCATCGCGCCCAGACGGCGCAGCGCGAGGCCTTCGATCGCATTCTCGGCAACCACCTGCTCTACTGCACGGTCTGCGACAACAACAACCAGAACTGCACCGTGCACAATACTACGGCGCTGCTCAAGGTCGAGCACCAGTCCATCCCCTACCGCCAAAAGCCATACCAGAAGGACGAAACTAATCCCTTCTACCGCTACGACCCCGATCAGTGCATTCTCTGCGGCCGCTGCGTCGAGGCCTGCCAGAACGTGCAGGTCAACGAGACCCTTTCCATCCGCTGGGAAGACGAGCACCCGCGCGTGCTGTGGGACGGCGGATCGACCATCGGCGAATCCAGCTGCGTCTCCTGCGGCCACTGCGTCACCGTCTGTCCCTGCAATGCGCTGATGGAAAAATCCATGCTGGGCGAAGCCGGCTACTTTACCGGCCTCCCCCGCCAGGCGCTCGAACACATGATCGACATGGTGAAGGGCATCGAGCCGGAACTGGGCTACGGCCCCATCCTGCAGTTTTCCGAGGCCGAAGCCGATATGCGCATGGTTCGCACCGAAAAGACCAAGACCGTCTGCACTTATTGCGGAGTAGGCTGCTCATTCGACGTGTGGCACCGCGATCGCCAGATTCTCAAAATCGAGCCGAACGACGGCCCCGCCAACGGCATCTCCACCTGCGTCAAAGGCAAATTCGGATTCAACTTCGTCAACTCCGGCGACCGCCTCACGTCCCCGCTGATCCGCGACGGCGACAAGTTCCGGCCGTGCACCTGGGACGAGGCCCTCGACTTCATCACCGCAAAGATGAAGGACATCAAAGCCCGCTGCGGTCCCGATGCACTCGAATTCATTGCCTCCTCGAAATGCACCAACGAGGAGAGCTACCTGATGCAGAAGCTCGCCCGAGCCGTGATCGGCACCAATAACGTCGACAACTGCTCCCGCTACTGCCAGTCGCCCGCGACCAAAGGCCTCACTCGCACCGTCGGCTACGGCGGCGACTCGGGCACCATCGCCGACATCGAGCGCGCCGATCTCGTCCTGATCGTCGGCTCGAATGCCGCCGAGAACCATCCCGTTCTCGCCACCCGCGTCAAGCGCGCTCACAAGCTGCGCGGCCAGAAACTGATCGTTGCCGATCTGCGCCGCAACGAGATGGCCGTCCGCGCCGACATCTGGCTTCATCCCAGGCCCGGCACAGACATGATCTGGATCAGCGCCGTCGCGAAGCACATTCTCGACCAGGGCTGGCAGAACCAGGCCTTCATCGACGCCCGCGTCAACAATTTCCAACAATACGCTGAGAGCCTGCAACCCTTCACTCTTGAATTCGCCCAGGAGCGCGCCGGCATCTCCGCCGAAACCATCAGAACCGTCGCCGATCAAATTGCCCATTCCAAGGCCGTGTGCATTCTCTGGGCGATGGGCGTCACCCAGCACAAGCACGGCTCCGACACCTCGACCGCCATCTCCAACCTGCTGCTGCTCACCGGCAATTACGGACGCCCCGGCACCGGCGGCTATCCGCTCCGCGGCCACAACAACGTCCAGGGCTGCAGCGACTTCGGCTCCATGCCCGACAAGTTCCCAGGCTACATGGACACCCCCGATCCCGAGGTCCGCCGCCACTGGGAGCAGGCCTGGGGCGTCTCTCTGCCGAGCACCGACGGCATGGACAACCACGTGATGGTGGACGGCATGCACGAGGGCAGGATCAAATCCCTGTACCTGATCGGCGAGGACATGATTTCGTCCGAATCCAACAAGCACTACCTCGCCGCGGGCCTCGAAAAACTGGAATTCTTCGTCGTCCAGGAGATTTTCTTCACGCTCACCTGCCAGTACGCCGACGTCATCCTGCCCGGCGCGCCCAGCCTCGAAAAAGAAGGCACCTTCACGAACACGGAACGCCGCATCCAGCGCTTCTACCAGGTCATGAAGCCGCTTCCCGGCTCGCGGCCCGACTGGGAGATCATCCAGGACCTGGCCAATCGCCTCGGCGCCCGGTGGAGCTACAAGTGCCCCTCCGACATCATGGACGAGTGCGCAGGGATCGCCCCTATGTTCGCCGGAGTCACCTACGCCCGGCTCGCCGGCTACAACAGCCTTCACTGGCCGGTGCAGGCCGATGGCACCGACACCCCGCTGCTCTATGTCGACAAGTTTCCCTTTCCCGACGGAAAAGCCAGGTTCCACCCCATCGAGTGGCACGAGCCGAGCCAGACGGAAGATACCGAGTACGACCTGCACCTCAACAACGGCCGCATGCTCGAGCATTTCGAGGCCGGCAACATGACCTACCGGGTCCCCGGCATCGTCATGAAAGCTCCCGACACATTTCTTGAAGTCTCGCCCGAGCTGGCCAAAGCGCGCGGCCTCGAGTCCGGACGCTGGGTCCGGGTCAAATCGCGCGACGGCGAAATCCAGCTCCGCGTCCTGGTCACCGACCGCGTGCTCGGCAACCAGGTGTACGCACCGCTCAACTCGCAGCTGGAGCCCATCAACACGCTCACCAGCAACAACGTCGATGTTGTGGTGCACACCCCGGCCTACAAGGAAACGCCGGTGATGATCGAGCCCCTGCCGCTGAAGGGCCGTCCACCGCTGCCGCACACCAACCATCGCTTTCACCAGGGGACGCCGCAGAATGGCGTCGAGGTCGAGCGGAAATGGGCGCGCCCCGACTATCGAATGCCCGGCTCGAATCTGGTCCGCATCCAGCCTGCGACACCGCCCGAGCAAGTCAACCGGAAAGAGAGGTAGCGACCATGGCGAAACCGATTCAGCTTGACTTCCCTGCCCGCGACCGCCGTGCCGAACTCCAGAAGCGCCTCGCGGAAGCTCCGGTCGAACATGCGGAAGCCATCGTCGACTTCCTCGAGCTTCTTGAGGTGCTCCATCGCGAGGACGTTCTTTCGACACTCCGCGGCCTCGCCGGCGCCGGCGACAACATTGCGGGCCAAATCGCAAAGGGCCTCGCCCAGCCGGAGTCGATCCGCGCCATGCGCAACTTTCTCGCTCTCTCCAGACTCTTCGGCCGGCTCGATCCCGAGTTCATCGAAGCCGTCGAGCGATCCATCGCCCCGCAGCTCAAGAATCGAGATCTGTGTCGCGAGGCACCCGCTCCCGGCCTGTGGAAGCTCGCCGGAACGTTCTGGTCCCCGCCCGTTCGGCGCGCTCTTTTCGCGGCCGGCCTCATCCTCAGCGGCATCGGCTGCTACATGTGCCGCGACTCCGCCCCCGCTTCCGGCCGCCGCTGATTCCGCGGAAGATTCTCTGTCGCCTTGCGCCCGAGGGGGCGGACGCCTACGTCGACGCCCGCGCACCGTGCGCCTCGAAGTGGGCTTCGATCTCTTCGAGGGTCTTGCCTTTCGTTTCGGGCAGGAAGAAGACGACGGTGAGGAAGTAGACGACGGTGAATCCTGCGAAGAGAAAGAACATGGACGAATAGCCGTACTTGCTGACGAAGGGCAAAAAGATGCCGGCAAGCGTGGTGGAGACGAGCTGATTGATCACCAGCGCGATGCTCATGCCGTTGGAGCGGATACGCGTGGGCATCAGCTCAGAGAGCGCGACCCAGATGCAGGCTCCCGGACCCATGGCAAAGAAGGCGACGAACGCGTAGAGGCCGAGCGCGAGCAGCCATCCGTGCGCGGGTTTGGGGACGGGGGCAATGAGCGCCTTGACGATGCGCAGTGGCGCGGTACGCGCGGTTTGCAGATTCGCGAAGGGATTCTGGAAGAAGGCTTCGACGCCGTTGGCGGGAACGCTGGAGGCGCGGGTGATACGCACGGGCGGCGCGCCGGGATTGTCGGAGCGGACGTAGTCGGTGGTGCCGGTGAATCCGCCATAGGAATAGATGACGCTGAGCGAGGCGCGACCGGGTTGAATACTGGCGCCTGCAGAGCCTTCCTGGGCGAGCAGGCGCGCGGCTTCGGCGGGATCGAAACGGAGGGAGAGCTGCTGGTCGGGACCGACGCCGGCCTGGAGCAGAGTGTGGCAGTCGATGCTCTGGTGCTCCGTGCGCAGGAACATGGTGGCCACGCCGACCATGGAGACGATGATCCCGGCGGTGCCGAGGATGAAGAGAAAACGGCGCCCTTTGCGATCGACCATCATGACGCCGACGATGGTCATGCAGAAGTTGACTGCGGTGAAGATGACGTAGCCCCAGTGCGCCTGGAGGTCGGAGAGTCCGCCCTGGAGGAGGATGGCGGTGTTGTATCCGATGACCGAGTTGATGCCGGTGGCGGTATTGCAGAAGAGCAGGACGCAGGCGAGCAGGAAGGGCACAACGTACTTGCGCGCGAGCAGGGAATCCTTCACTTTGCCGGCCGTCGTCTTCGACGCCTGGGTGTGCGCCGTTTCTTCCATTTCGCGCAGTTCGAGCGCGGCGTTTTCCTCAGAGCGGGAGCGCAGCAGAGCGGCATAGGCGGCGTCGCGTTTGCCGCGGCGGAAGAGCCAGCGCGGGGATTCTGTGACAAAGAGGCTGCCAACGGCGAAGAGCAGCCCGGGCGGCAATGAGACCCAGAAAATGCTGCGCCACGCCTGGTTCTCCACGGCGAGCAGGCCGGCGGTGCTGAGGATGCGCGCGGCGGCCTGCACGTGGTAGCTGAAGTACATGCCCGTGAGCGCGGCGGCGAGAATGCCGAGAGTGAGCAGCCACTGGAAGATGCCGGTTCCCTTGCCGCGGCTGGCAGCGGGGAGACATTCGGCGAGGTAGAGGGGGACGACGATGCCGATGAATCCGCCGCTCATGCCCTGGAGCAGGCGCCCGAAGAAGAGGGGAGAGTAGCCGTGGGAGAGCGCGATGATGGGAATGCTGAGGACGAAGGCGAGACCGCTGAGAAGCATCAGCGGCTTGCGGCCGAGCCAGTCGGCGAGCATGCCCGCAAACAGCGTGGAGAAGACGCTGCCCAGGAGCACCGCGGCGAC
>DATJQW010000066.1:0-4190 GCA_035505395.1 Acidobacteriaceae bacterium | reverse complement strand
ATGACGGCAAACATGGTGCCGGTGTGGAGCATCACAAGCAGCAGCGTCATCTCGGGAGCGGAAGGATCCAACCCCATGAGTTTTTCGGCGACGACCACATGGGCCGAGCTCGATACAGGCAGCAGCTCGGCCAGCCCTTGCACGACGGCAAGGACGACCACATGCCAGAGGGCCATGCGTAGAACCCTACCACAGCCGAGGCTTGCGGCCCACAGGACATGACAGGCCAGGGGTGGTGCCTAATTTCAAAGACAGAGCACGGCGAAGCGGAAGAATTTAGATTAGGAACGTGTTGAGTGGAGGTTGGATGTCAACCGTCCCTGCCGGGACTGGATTTCGCGGATCTGTGGACCCGGCATTCCGCTTCGCCTGCCTCGCCGACAGGCGGCTCCCTGCCGGGCTGGGTACAATCGCGCCTCCGGCGCTTGCTTAGCGCCTCAATGCGAACGGCAGCGTGATTGACGAGGGGTGGGCCAGGGGATGCCGGGCGCTATCCTCATTTGAACGGAGAGGCGTGGAAGGCCCGACAGTCAAATCGCGCGGCGGAAATCCGGGCCACAGAAGATTCGCACAGCACACTGCGGGAAAGGGAGTCATCTATTGTCATCCCATAGGGCCGATGCTACACTTGCGCTTCCGCATTCCGAATGCCCGAGGCGGCCAAGCGACGAAAGGTTCGGACGCCCGAATTCCCATCCCATCGTCAAAAGACAAGGGATATGCCATGCTCGTCCATGCACATGGCGCAGGCAACGGGATTGTTTCTGAAACAAATTGCGGTTGTCGCACGTTTCAGTACTTAGACCCTTGCGCAGACAAGACGGACACCTATAGTCGGAGAGGAAAAAGATGACGAGTGGAAGGTTTACGCACGCGGCGGTAGCGCTGTTTGTGGTCGCTTCGCTGATGGCTTCGCCGTTATATGCCCAGGAGCAGCAGGCACCGGCGCAAGACACGCAAAACCCGGCACAGCCTCAAGTGCAGATGCCCACGCCCCCGGTCTATCAGCCGCCGACAACAACGCAGGGGCCACCGCCCTCGCCCGCGCGGGCCATGAAGTTCGGGCCGGACTATTCGAAGGGGAATTCATGGTTTCCGAACATCTTCGCTCCGTATCAGGAGATGCACATTGCGGAACCGGAACTGACGAATACTCCCCGGATCGACCAGCTGATTCAGAACGGCAAGCTGATGCTGAGCCTGGAAGACGCGATTTCGCTGGGACTCGAGAACAACCTGGCGCTGGCGGTCGAGAGGTACGTGCCATGGCTGGATGAGGCGAACCTGCTGCTCGCGCGGTCAGGCGCGAATGGACCGGTGAAGTTTGACCCGACGGTGACGAGCACCCTATCCCTGGAACAGTCGACTCAGCCGATCAACAACCCGTTCTTTGTGGGAATCGCGCCGACGAGCTCATCGACCCCAACGGCCACGGTGCCGATCGGGATCATCAACCACATTGCGACGGCGAATTTTCAGTACACGCAAGGTTTCGTCACGGGGACGCAGTTTCAGATGACGTTCGACAACACGCGAGAGTCGTCGAACTTGGGGCTGTTCAACCTTTTTAACCCCTACGACCAATCCACGCTGGCGTTTCAGCTGACTCAGCCATTGCTCAACGGCTTCGGCAAAATCCCGACCGAGCGGTACATCCTCGAGGCCAGGAACACGGTGAAAGTGGGCGAATCGCAATTCGCGCAGCAGGCGATGACCACCATCACGCAGGTGGCGCAGGATTACTGGGAGCTGGTATACGCGCGGGAGAATGTGAAAGTGGAGCAAGTGGCGGTGGCCGCGGATCAGCAGCTGTATGAGAACAACAAGAAACAGTTGGAAATCGGGACCATGGCGCCGCTGGACGTGATCACAGCGCAATCGCAATTGGCAACGGACCAGCAGGGTCTGGTGCAGGCGCAGACGGTTCAATTGCTGGATGAAACCACGCTATTGACGGCGATTACCAAGGACGCGCTGGCTCCCAACCTCAGGGGAATCGAGATCGTTCCGACGACGCCGATCTTCACTCCCACCATCGAGAACATCTCTTTGGACGATGCGGTGCACGAGGCGTGGCAGAAGAGGCCGGAACTGCAGCAGGCCGATTTGAACTTGAAGAATGCGGGGATCGAGATCAAGGCGACGAAAAACGCGCTGCTGCCGACGGTAAACCTCTTCGCGCTGTATGAGGGGACCGGTCTTTCCGGCAAGCAGACTTCGACCACGTCCATTCCGACCGCATTTGCGGCGGACCTGAACGAGCCGATCGTGAATGCGGCGGGAGCGTTTCCGACTCCTCAGCTCTACGAGTCGGCGGTCTCGGCGGCCACGACGACGACCACGATTTTCCGAAGCGGGCTGGGCGAGGACTACCAGCGGATGATCGACGGGGCTTACCCGACGTTTGAGGCGGGCTTCAACATCACGCTGCCGATCCGGAATCGCGCGGCCGAAGCGAACAACGCAACCGCACAACTGAATCAGCGGCAGCAGAGAGTGGAGTACCTGCAAACGCAGAGCACCATCTTGCTGGCGGTACGACAAGCGTTGATCACGCTCGAACAGGACCGCGCCGCAGTGGCCGCGGCGGAAGAATCGCGTATCTACAACCAGCAGAGCTACGATGACGAAGTGAAGAAGCTGCAGCTGGGCACGTCCACCGCCTTTACAGTGGTCCAGAAGCAGCAGCTGCTGACGGCGGCGGAAGGCGTGGAGCTGCGCGACCGGATCAACCTGATCGAAGCGGAGCTGACGTTCAACCAGGCGATGGGGCGGACGCTGGAAGTCCACAACATCACGCTGGCAGACGCGAAGAGCGGGCACGTGCTGCAGGCGCCGAATATTCCGGGCACGCCGGATGCAGGCAGCGGCGTATCCGGATACAGATAGAGGCAAACTGAATGGCGCGCGACGAAGAACGCGGAGTCGGCGGCGAAGGATTGGCCGGGGCTCCGCGGAAGGCGTCGAGCGCCGAGCGCGCGTGGGAAGAGAAAGTCCTCGAGCCCACGCTTGCGAAATCTCCCGATCGTTCCGCGGATTTCACCACTGTTTCAGGCTATCCGATTCGAAGGCTCTACACCGAAGGCGATCTTGCCGATTGGAGCGCCGAGCGCGATCTCGGTCTGCCCGGAGCGCTTCCCTATACGCGCGGAATTCACCCGCGAATGTATCGCGACCGCTTGTGGACGATGCGGCAGTTCGCCGGATTCGGCAGCGCCGAGGACACGAACCGGCGATTCCGTTATTTGCTGGCGCAGGGGCAGACCGGGCTATCGGTGGCGTTCGATTTGCCGACGCTGATGGGCTACGACTCGGGCCACGCGATGGCGGAGGGCGAGGTCGGCAAATGCGGCGTGGCGATCAGTTCGCTGGCGGACATGGAGGCGCTATTTGCGGAGATTCCGCTGGCGGACGTGACGACGTCGATGACGATCAATTCCCCGGCTGCGGCGATTTGGGCGATGTACCTGGTGGTGGCGGAGAAACAGGGCGCGGACTGGAAGAAGCTCTCGGGCACGCTGCAGAACGACATCTTGAAGGAATACATCGCGCAGAAGGAATACATCTATCCGCCGGGGCCGTCGATGAGGCTGGTGACGGATACGATCGAGTTTGGGGCGAAGCATACGCCGAAGTTCAATTCGATTTCGGTGAGCGGGTACCACATCCGCGAGGCAGGGTCGACGGCGATCCAGGAGCTGGCGTTCACGCTGCGCGACGGGATCGAATATGTGGAGCACGCGCTCGGGCGGGGGCTGGCGATCGATGAGTTTGCGCCGCGGCTGTCGTTTTTCTTCAACGCGCACAACGACTTTTTCGAGGAGATCGCGAAGTATCGCGCGGCGCGGCGGATCTGGCAGCGGGTGATCCGCGAGCGGTTCGGGGCGAAGGAGGCGCGATCGTGGGCGCTGCGATTCCATACGCAGACGGCGGGATGTTCGCTGACGGCGCAGCAGCCGTACAACAACGTGGTGCGGACGGCGCTGCAGGCGATGGCGGCGGTGATGGGCGGCACGCAGTCGCTGCACACGAATTCGCTGGACGAGGCATGGGCGCTGCCGACCGAGGCCGCCGCGACGATTGCGTTGCGCACGCAGCAGATTGTGGCGTACGAGACGGGCGTGACAAACACGGCGGACCCGTTAGGCGGAGCGTATTTCGTCGAAGCACTGACGGATGAGATCGAGCGC
>DATJQW010000065.1:0-12804 GCA_035505395.1 Acidobacteriaceae bacterium | reverse complement strand
TCGCGGGGTCCGGCGCTGTCGAGGGAAATGCGGGCGAGGAGGCGGTCGAGATCGAGGATGCCGGAGAGGGAGCGGCGGAGCTCTTCGCGATGGATGAGGTCGAGGCGGGCGGCATCGACGGCGGCGTAGCGGGCTTCGATGGCCGCGGGATCGATCATGGGGCGCAGCAGCGAGGCGCGGAGCAGGCGCTTGCCCATGGGGGTCGAGCAGGCGTCCATGGTGCGGAAGAGGGTGGTTTCGGGGCCGGCGTCGTAGAAGAGCGGCTCGACCAGCTCGAGGTTGCGGGCGGTGACCTGATCGAGATGGAGGTGCTCGGCGCGGGTGTAGAAGCGGAGCGAATCGACGTGGCCGGCGTCGGACTGCTGGGTGGAGCGGACGTAGTGGACGATGGCTCCGGCGGCGATGGCCGCGGCGGCGTGGTTGGCGAGGCCGAAGCCCTCAAGGGAGTGGCTGCCGAGCTGGCGCTGAAGGAGGGGGATGGCGAAATCGGCGGAGAAGGCGAAATCGTCGACGGGGGTGCGGGTTTTGAGCTGGGCGAGCAGAGGGTCGAGGGTTTCGCGGTCGGCGGCCGCGGAGAATGGGCCGCGGGATGTGGGGAAGATGAGCTCGGCGGGGGCGAGACGGAGCAATTCCTCGATGGCCTGAGCGGCGGCGCCGGGGCCGGAGAATTCGGTGGCGCGGAAATCGCCGGTGGAGAGATCGAGGCAGGCGAGACCGGCGGATTCTCCCTCTGCTCCGTCGCGCGAACGCGGCGCGCCGGGGGTTCCGGTAAAGTGCACGGCGGCGAGGTAATTGCTCTGCTCGGCGGCGAGAGCGGGGTCGAGCGCGGTGCCAGGGGTGAGGACGCGGGTGATTTCGCGGCGGACAATCTTTTTGGTGAGCTTTGGGTCCTCCATCTGGTCGCAGATGGCGACGCGGAAGCCCTTGCGGAGGAGGCGGGCGATGTAATTTTCGGCGGCGTGGTAAGGGACGCCGCACATGGGGACGTTGCGTTCGCGGTCGCGGGCGGTGAGGGTGATTTGCAGCTCGCGGGAGGCGGTTTTGGCGTCGTCGAAGAAGAGCTCGTAGAAGTCGCCGAGGCGGAAGAAGAGCAGGGCGTCGGGATGCTGGCGTTTGGCGGCCAGGTACTGGCGCATCAGCGGCGTGTGGGATTCGATCGTCGCCTCGGACACGGAGAGGTCAGAATACCCCAAGGGAATTTTCAAAACCGGATCGGCGGATGGAACGGGTCTTTGTGGCAGAGCGGCGCGGCGTTGATATCAGTTTAAAATAATGCTATCATTGCATGCAGATTGTGTGGAGTGCTGTCATGACTGTCACGGTGAGGAACATTCCTGAAGAGACGCATCGCGCCCTGAAGCTGCGGGCAGCCCGGCATGGACGCAGCACGGAGGCCGAGATCCGGAAGATTCTGGAGGATGCGGTACGGCCGGAGACGGACGTGAAGCTGGGGTCGGAGCTGGCCGCGCTGGGCGAACAATTTGGCGGGGTGGACCTGGAAATCGAACGAGCCGCGGCCCCCACGGAGGCGGCAACCTTCGAATGATCGTTCTGGACACGAACGTGGTTTCCGAACCGATGAAGGCGCATGGAGATCCGCGGGTGCGAGCGTGGCTGGACCGGCAGGCGATTGAGACACTGTACCTGACGGCGACGAGTTTGTCGGAATTGCTGACGGGCGTCGAAATGCTGCCGGAAGGGCGGCGGCGGCAAGGGCTGGCGGCGGCGCTGAACGAGTTGCTGGAGAAGCTGTTCGGCTCGCGCATCCTGCCGTTTGATAAGCAGGCGGCTGTGGCGTACGCGCAGATGGCGAGCCGCGCCAGGGCGGAGGGAAAAGCTCTCTCCGTGGCCGACGGTCAGATTGCCGCGATTGCGGCGGTGCAGGGATTTGCAGTGGCGACGCGGGACGCCGGTCCTTTTGTTGCGGCGGGCGTGCGGGTGATCAATCCATGGGAGGCGAAAGCGTGATGCGGGCCGGCACGTGGCTGGCGCCGGCGGTGGTGGCGACGCTGGTTTCCTTCGGAGCGGCGCAGAACGCGGCTGCGCCGGGCGCGACGGCGGTGCGGACGATTCGCGATGCGGAGCTGCCGTTGACATTTTCGTATCCGGCGGAGCTGCAGCCGAGAGCGGCCGGAGCGCCGAGCGAAAACGGGTGCTCGAAGACGCTGCTGGTGGCGGGGATCGGGCAGGATCCGAATGAGGAGAATGCGGCGGGGGCCGCGGGGGCGGGATCGGGGCGGTGGGCCACGCTGACGCTGACGGATACGGGATGTGTTCCGGCGCAGGTGCTGAAGAAGACGAAAGTGCTGGACCAGATGCTCTCGGCGATGGCCGAAGGGCCGACGCAGACGCTGGGACTGATGCCGATGGAGCAGCCGGTGGGATATGTGCTGGAGGGGCACCATGCGTATCTGGCGGCGGCGCAGGGCGAGCCGGTGTCGAGCGATGCTTTGCAGCCGGCGAACGGGAGCGAGGTACTGGCGGTGATTGCGGTGTCGGTGAAGGATCACATCCTGGTGTGGCGGATGGCGTCGAACGACCCGAACCTGCTGAACGAGATGCTGGCCGGCCAGGTGGATTTCGGGACCGGGGGGCAGGCGTTGTATCCGGGGCGGATTGGGTAGGGGGGATTGCGGGTTCGTTGTTGGTCTCCGGTCTCTGGTTGCCAGTTGACAGTCCCCGGTCCCCAGTTGTCAGTCCCCAGTTGCCAGTTCCCAGTGTGCTTTCCCACATCTGCCAAAACCGGGCAGGCGGGGCCAGGTATGGGTGTGATATTGCTCACATTCGGCGGGGCGGGGGGTTTGGATAATGGGTTGCAGAGACCTGAATCCGGCTGATTCTTTATACTCTTAGTACCCCCGGATGCACGGTCTCCCGTGAGAATCCCCGATGTTCCTGGTATGGCTCCGAGTTGCGGCGATTTTGTATGGCGTGGCCAGTCTGCTGGCTATACCGGCGGTGCTGGGGAAGCGTGCGCGAGGACATCGATTTTGCCTGCCCGCGGCGATGGGGGGCTGGTTCTTCCATCTGGTGGCGACGGTGGAGATGATGGCGGCGGCGCACCACCTGATTCCGGTGATGGCCGATGAGATCGTATCGACGCTGGCGCTGCTGATTGTCGCCGTATTTCTGCTGATTTTCTTTCTCTACCGGACGATTTCGTTCGGGTTATTTGCCCTCCCCCTGGCATTTTTGCTGACCGTGATCCCGGCGATCGGACCCGATCGGTACACATTCGCATCTCCACTGGTGAGGAACGGGTGGATTGCGTTCCACGTGGTGATGCTGCTGGCGGCGTATGCAGCGCTGCTGTTCAGCATTCTGGCCAGCTTTCTTTATCTGGTGCAGGAGAAACGGCTCAAGGACAAGCAGTCGCCGGGATTTCTGACGTGGCTGCCGCCGCTGGGAACGATGGATCAGATTGCGCAGACGACGCTGGTGCTGGGTTTCTGCTGCATGACGGCGGGGCTGTTTGCGGGATCGCTGATCGCCCAGGAGAAGGTGGGCATCGGGTACTTTGCCGATCCCAAGGTGCTGCTGTCGTTTGTGATCTGGGGGATGTACGTGGCCCTGTTGTTCATCCGGCGCAGCGCGGGGCTGCGGGGGCGGCGGGCGGCGTGGGCGACCTCGGGCGTGCTGGTGGCAATGCTTTGCGTGTGGGCGGCGAATCTACTGAGTGGCGTGCATAGTTCCGCGCACAGGTTCGGTCTGAAATGAGATTTCTGGTCACAGGTCTGAACCACAAGACGGCGCCGGTGGAGCTGCGCGAGCGGCTGGCGATCTCGACCGAGGCGCTGCCGGAGGCGACGCGCGCGCTGATGGCCGAGCCGGGCGTGAAAGAGGCGATGATCCTCTCGACCTGCAATCGCGTGGAGGTGCTGGTGGCGCACAACGGCACCGAGCCGCATCTGCCGGAGTTTCTGGCAGAGCATTTCGCGCTGGATGCGGCGGCGCTGGCGCCGCACCTCTATCGCTATCAGGATGAGGAGGCCGTGCGGCACCTGTTCCGGGTGGCGGCGAGCCTGGATTCGATGGTGGTGGGCGAAGCGCAGATTCTGGGCCAGGTAAAGCAGTCGTGGAGCGTGGCGCGGGAGCTGGGCGCGGTGAAGGGTCCGCTGGACAAGCTGCTGCAGGGGGCGTTTTCGGCGGCCAAGCGAGTGAGGTCGGAGACGCAGATCGGGTCGTCGTCGGTATCGATCGCGTCGGTGGCGGTGGATCTGGCGCGGCGGATTTTCGACTCGCTGGACGGCAAGAAGATTCTGATTGTGGGCGCGGGCAAGATGAGCGAGCTGGCAGCGCGGCACCTGATGCAGCATGGCGCGAGCTCGATTCTGGTGGCGAACCGCACCCACGAGCGGGCGCTGAGGCTGGCCGAGCAGTTCATGGGCGAGGCGATCCGCTTCGAGGACCTGGCGGCGCGGGCGCACGAGGCGGACATCATCATTACGTCGACGGGATCGGCGAAACACATTATCGGCGCGGAGCAGGCGCAGGCGATGCTGCACCGGCGGCGCAACCGGCCGGTATTCCTGATCGACATTGCGGTGCCGCGCGACGTGGATCCGCAGATCAACCGCATGGAGGGGATCTTTCTCTACGACATCGACGATCTGCAGCAGGTGGCGTCGTCGAACCTGGTGGACCGCGGGCGCGAAGCAGAGCGGGCGGAAGCGATTATCGCCGAGGAGACGGAGCGGTTCAGGAAGCGGATCCGCACGGTGGACGTGACGCCGGTGATCCTGCACGTGCAGGCGAAGACCGAGGAGATGCGGCAGGCGGAGCTCTACCGGGCCCGGCAACTGATGCAGTCGCTGACGCCGGAACAACAGACGGCGGTGGAAGCGCTGACGCGCGGGCTGATGAACAAATTCCTGCACCTGCCGCTGCAGGCGCTGAAGACGGCGGCGCGCGAGGGCGACGCGCCGGCACTGGAGGCGATCGGGAACGTGTTTGCGCGGGAGTGCGCGATCCAGAAGGCCGAGCAGGAGAAAGAACAGACGGCGGGGGCGCCGGAGGAGACGAACGGAGAGGCCAGCGCGAATCCTGAAGAGCCCCGGCCGCGCTGAACGACGACGCGATACCCTGATCCGTGATGCCCGAGCCCCAGACCAAATCGGCTGCCGAACCCGGTTCGCTGCGCATCGGCTCGCGCGGCTCGAAGCTGGCGCTGTGGCAGGCGAATCATATTGCGGAGCGGCTGCGCGGGGCAGGCCACACGGTCACGATCGACATTATCCGCACGCTGGGCGACGCCATGCAGCATGTGCCGTTTGCGCAGGTGGGGAGCGGTGCGCGGGACAGCAAGGGGATGTTCACGAAGGAGATCGAGGAGGCGCTGCTCGAGGGGCGCATCGATCTGGCGGTGCACAGCCTGAAAGATCTGCCGACGGAGCTGGCCGAGCCGTTCACGATTGCGGCGATTCCGGAGCGGGTGGATGCGCGGGATGCGTTCGTCTCAGTGAAGCACGCGAGCTTCGAGGCGCTGCCGCAGCGGGCGCGGATCGGGACGAGCAGCCTGCGGCGGCAGGCGCAGCTGCGGGCGCAGCGGCCGGACGTGGAGTGCCTGGAATTTCGCGGCAACGTGGATACGCGGCTGCGCAAGCTGGCCGAAGGGCGGGTGGACGCGATTATTCTGGCGTCGGCGGGGCTGGAGCGGCTGGGGCTGACGCAGTATCGGAGAGAATGTTTTTCGCCGCTGATTCTGTGCCCCGCGGCGGGCCAGGGAGCGCTGGCGATTGAGACTCGCGCGGGAGACACGCGGACGCTGGCGGCGCTGGAATTTCTGGACCACGAGCCGACGCGCTACGCGGTGACGGCGGAGCGCGCGGCGCTGGCGGGCCTGGGGGGCGGATGCCAGGTGCCGATCGGAATCCATTGCTTCGCGGGCGACGAAGGGTACAGCGTGGTCGCGGCGGTAGCGTCTCCGGATGGAGCGGAGGTGCTGCGCGTGGCCCTGGATCGGCAGCACGGCAAAGCACAGGCGCTGGGGCAACGGGTGGCGAAGGAGCTGCTGGCGCGGGGCGCGGAGCGGCTGCTGAACGCGATGGATGTGGAGGAGCCCAACGCCGGGGCGTGATCCGATGACCAGCGAGCCCTCAGGGGCGAAGGCCCCTTCGGCTGCCGCGCAGGATGCGGCACGAGAGAGCTCGCGTGCGGAAACAAAAATTTTGGCAGAGCCTGGCGCGGCGCAGGGACCGCTGGCGGGACGCACCATTCTGGTGACGCGGGCGCGGCATCAGGCGGGAAAACTGGCGGAGGAACTGCGGGCGCGGGGCGCGGCGGTGGCTGAGATTCCGGCCATCGAGATCGTGCCGGCGGAATCGTATGAGGCGCTGGATCGCGCGCTCGGGAATTTGTCACAGTATCAGTGGCTGATTGTGACCAGCGCCAATGCCGTTGAGGCGCTGCGCGGGCGCATGGAGACGCTGGGAATCGGAGCGGGCGAGTTTGCCGCGCTGGCCCTTGCGGCGGTGGGGCCGGCGACGGCGCGGGCGCTGCGGGAGCTGGGCCTGGAGCCGGCGGTGACGCCGGCGGAATACGTGGCGGAGTCGCTGGTGACGGCGCTGAGCGGGCGAGTGCGCGGGCAGCGGGTTCTGCTGGCGCGGGCGGCGGTGGCACGGGATGTGATTCCCGACGCGCTGCGGGCGGAAGGGGCGCAGGTGGATGTCGTGGATGCGTACCGGACGGCGATTCCGGATGGATCTGTAACAGCGATCCGCACATTATTCGGCGCCGGCGGGCGAATTCCGGACGCGGCGACGTTTACAAGCTCATCGACGGTTACAAATTTCTTCGCTTTGCTGCGGGAAGCGGGGGTGACGGCGCCGAAGACGATGCGGGCGGTGTCGATTGGGCCGATTACCAGCGGCACGCTGCGCGAGCAGGGGTGGGAGCCGGCGGCGGAGGCCGATCCGCACGATCTGGGCGGGCTGGTGAAGGCGGTGGTGGCGGCGATGGGGGAGGGGTGAAGTTGGGGCGTATGGTCTATCGTTTCATTTCCACGGCGTGGCGGTGCGGGAAAAGCCGTTCGACATTGCGCTGAGAGGGGAAAACCGGCCCTCAGGGGCTGAAGCCCCGAATTTCATTGCGGCTTTTCGGCACGGCTGAAGCCGTGCCCCTTCAAAGAATGGGGCTCTCGGCAAAGTGTAGAGCTGTGCCCTGATGCAAACCTGACGTCGGGCCGGGATGGTTTTGTGCTTTCCCACATCTGCCAAAACCGGGCATCGGGGCCGGGATGGTTTCGTGCTCTCCCACATCTGCCAAAACCGGGCAGATATGGGGCACCCGGGAGTTGTGCCGTGATAGGGAATCAGAGGGTAATGGTTCACGAAGCGAGAACACAACCTGAGAGGTTCGTGAGGGCCGCTTACACTGAAGCGAGTGACTTCTCCTCGGATCGGCATTCATCTTTCCACCTCGGGCGGGGTGTTTCGGGCCGCGGAACGGGCGCGGGAGATCGGCGCCAACACGTTTCAGATTTTTTCATCGAGCCCGCGGATGTGGCGGGCGGCGAAGCTGGAGGCTTCGCACTGCGACCAGATGCGGCGGCTGCGCCGGGAATACGACTGCACGCCTCTGGCGATTCACACCAGCTACCTGGTGAACCTGTGCAGCCAGTCCGAGGAGGTGCGGGTGAAATCGATTGCGGCGTTTCGCGGCGAGGTGGAGCGGGCGCTGGCGCTGGGCGCGGAGTATCTGGTGCTGCATCCCGGATCGTGGAAGGGATTGACGCGCGAGGCGGGTCTCAGGCTGGCGGCGGAGTCGATTGCGCAGGCGGTGGATGGGATCGCGCTCGACGATTGCGATTTTCGGGTGCTGATCGAGAACACGGCGGGCGCGGAGTTTTCGCTGGGCGGGAGTTTCGAGCAGGTGGCGGAGCTGATCGGGAAACTGCGCGGAGTGGTGCCGGTGGGCTCGTGCCTGGACACGTGCCATTGCCACGTGGCGGGGTACGATCTGGTGAGCGCGGCGGGCTACGCGAAGACGCTGGCGCTGATCGGGAACACGATCGGCCTCGAGACGGTGCGCGTGTGGCACATGAACGATGCGAAGGCTCCGCGCGGATCGAAACTGGACCGGCACTCGCATATCGGTGGGGGGACGATGGGGCTGGCGCCGTTCCGGCGGCTGCTGAATGACGCGCGCTTCGCGCACTGCGCATTCATCGCGGAGACGCCGGTGGACGAGCCGGAGGACGACCGGCGCAACGTGGCGACGATGCGGGGGCTGGTGAAGGGGGGCATCCCTCAGCGGCTAAAGCCGCGATGATTTGAGGCCGATTTCGGCACGGCTGAAGCCGTGCCCCTTCAAAGAGTGGGGGCTTTCGCGTGCTGTGGGAGCCGCGCCCCTGATACAGGGCCTGGGATGGTTTCTTGGTTTCCCGCATCTGCCAGCTTCCCACCCTGGGGTGTAGTCCCCAGTTGCCAGATGCCAGTCCCCAGTGTGCTTTCCCACATCTGCCAGCTTCCCGCCCTGGGGTGTAGTCCCCAGTTGCCAGATGCCAGTCCCCCAGTGTGCTTTCCCACATCTGCCAGCTTCCCACCCTGCGGTTTAGTCCCCAGTTGCCAGATGCCAGTCCCCAGTGGGCGTTTCGCAGCTGCCAAAACCGGGCAGATATGGGGCACCCGGGGTTGTGCCTTGATACAAAGCGGGGCTTCGAAACCCGGGATGGTTTTGTGCTTTCCCACATCTGCCAAAACCGGGCAGATGCGGGGCACCCGAGAGTTGTGCCCTGATACAGAGCAAAAACGACGTCTGAATACGGATCGAGGGGTTAACGCTGAGGGTTGGGGGTGGCGCTGGTGGGCGGCGTTGACTGCGACGCGGCATGTTGCGGTGGAGCGGATTCGGCTGCCGGGGAGGGGGCTGCGGATTGCGGTTGGGGTGCTGGAGCAGCACCGCTTTGGGGCTGCGTGGTTGCGGTCTGCGGCTGGGGCGAACTGGCCGATTGTCCGGCGGAAGGCGCGGTCTTAGGGGCAGGCTTTGAGACCGAGGGAGGCGCAGCGCTCTGCGAGCTGGGGCTGCCGGATGCGGGAGCTCCGGGAGCCGGAGCCGGCGCGTTGGGGTTATAGGGCGCGCGCGGCGCGGGCAGCGCAGGGATGAACCCCGCGGGCGCAGGCAGATCTTCGGTCTCCAATGTGACCTGGTTGACGACGGAGGGATCGTCACGAAGCTTTACGTAAAGCTCGCCGGCCTGGGGATGGGGGACGGGCAGCGCGTAGCCGGGAAATCCGTCGGGAACCTGCACGGGATTGGAGAAGGCCGGGTTGCTGGCGACCGAATCGACGAGAAACAGATTGGCACCGCTGAGCCGGCATTGCTGGTCGGGAGCCGGGGGGCACTTGAGGGTCTGGAGCAGCGGAAGACGAACGAGGGTGGCGAGCGGCTGCCAGTCGCCGTGGGCGCCGTTGGCCACCACGCGGAACTTGAGCGGGCCAAAGGCGGATTCGCCGAAGGCTTTGGCGGGATCGAGGGTGGCCAGCGCGACTTGGGAATTTTCGAGGGTCATGCCGCCGTTGGAGAGCGAGAGCGTGGTGGTGAAGGCCTCGTCGGCGGTGGCGACCTCGATCTGCTCGGTGTGTCCGAACGATTTCGGAGACTGGGCGCGCAGCGAGAAGGTGAGCCTGGCATCCTGAGGCAGCTCATCCTGGTTGGCGAGCTGGATGTTGCTGTCGGCGGTGGCAGCGGAGGGCTGCACGCTCTTGCCGATGAGCTCGACGGAAGGACGGGGGGCGGCGACAGCGGCGTCGACGGTGAGCACGCGGCCGTCGAGGAGAGCGACTTCAGCGGAGCCGCTGATGCCCTGGGTCAGCTTCTCGGCGGCAGCGGGATTCCTGGCAATCATGGAGAGCTCGTCGCTGCCCATGGAGGGGTCGACTTTGCCGGGGGTGAAATCGACGCCGTTCAGGGTGAGGCTGGCCACCTCGTCGAGCCCGCTGCCCTTGAGGACGCCTTCCGAATCGCCGGCGTGGAGAGTGAAGCTGTTGAAGTGGCCGGCGGCGGAGAAGGCGCGCAGCGGCAGGGTCTGCGCGGTGACGGTGCCGTACTCCTTGATCTCGAGCTGAAGGGGACCGGGGTGGGCTTTGGCGAGCGGGACGGAGACGGCGAGCTGATCGGGGGCGGTGGCTGTCCAGGTGGTTTTCAGCTCCTGGCCGGCCGAATCCTTGACGAGGATGGTGTCGACGCAGCTGGAGTCGTCGGCCGAGAGGTGGATGGTGTCGTCGCGGCCAACGATGAGGGAATCGCGATCGGCGGCGGCGAGCTCCCAGTGCTGCGCGTGGGTGTTTTCGAGGCGGAAGGTGGGCCCGTTGTATTTTTCGAAGCCCCAGTAGCCATCGAGGGAGGCATCGATGGTATTGCCGAAGTCGGAAGTGCTGAGGTCCTTCGCTTCGAGGACGAGGCCGCCGCGCTCGGCGTCGGGCTTCACGGGCTCGTCGACATATTTACCGCCGTTCTTTTTCAGGCGGAGGGTGATGTCGTGGGCGTAGCCGGTGGAGAAGACCAGCGGCGCTCCGTCGACGGCGAGGACGAGAGAGTCTTTCTCGGCGCAGTAGTTCTGCTTCGAATCGACGGGATGAAGGGGCGGAGGCTGGGAGGATTCGACGGCGGGGAGCGCGGTCACCAGCACAGATTTGGGATTGTGGAAGGAGGGGGGCGTGTTGAGCATGAGGGCGAGCGAGTCGCCCTGCTGGACGGCCAGGGCGGGGATGTACTGATACTGCGCGGTGCGGAAGTTGTCGAGGATGCGGGCGATATCCATGGCAGAACCGACGTAGGGGCTGTAGAAGCCGTAGTCGGCCTGGGGCGTGGAGCTGAGCTGCATGGCGAGGTCGCCGGCGGGACCGGAGGTGAGGGCCTCAACGATGGACTCGCTGTGGCCGTCGGAGAGGATCAGGGTATCCTGGCCGGCGGTGAGGCAGGCGGCCTGGAGCTCGGGCATGCGATCGAGACATTCGGGGTTGATCTTCATGCCGAGGCTGCGGGCGAGCAGCGGGGCGGCGGCCTTGAGTTTAGCGGGATCGGATTCGTTGAGGGAGCGGATGGCGGCCAGATAGGCGTCGAGGCGGGTGCGGTCGAGCATCGCCTGGTTGAGATCCTGGGAGGCGCGGACGAAGGCGCCGGGTTTGCCCTGCACGGCGCTGACGAGGGTGCGGTAGTCGCCGCCGGTTTCAGGAGCGAGAAAGACGAGGACCTGCTGCGCGCCATCGGGGACAGTGACGGTGAGGCCTTTTTCGGCGTTGCGGCGATCCCAGGTCTGCTGGCGGAAGAACCAGCTTTCGGGAGGGGGATTGGTCGAGCCGCGGAGGAAGGCGGCGACCATGAGATAGCGAGCGGACTGCCCCTGAGGCAGATCGGCGCGAATCCAGAGCCGGTCGCCGGGGGCAAGGTTGGGCACCTCGGAGACGGGGAGGGTTTTGCCGGCGCGCGTGACTTTGACTTCGAGCGTGGGGCCGGTCAAATCAAATTGCGAACCGTCGGCCCACGCGGCGGTGGCGGCGGCGAGACACAGCGCCCACGCCAGGGAGGCGCGGAGAAATCGAATTGCCATACTAGTCATTATTTTAGGCGTTGCGCTTGCCATGCGGAGGCAGGAAGACACCTCCGCGAACATTTCACTTTTGAAGACGCAACCCGTGGGAAAAGGTTGTGGTGGGAACGGCAGAGAGCGCATCCAGTTTGCTATGGAAGAGATACGGAGGGAGTTTTACGGCAGCGAGGGCGGTGCATCGCCGCTTGAGTCCTTGAGGGCGACACCGCTGAGGCGGAGGCGGCGCGCTTCTGCGAGGAGATGGGCGAGCCGGCGGGCGGCTTCGGGGTAAGGCAGGCCATCGGGGCGAATGTTGGAAATGCAGTTGCGCTCAGCGTCGGTGCGGCCGACGCGAGGCGCCCAGGTGAGGTAGATGCCGAGGGAGTCGGGGGAGCTGAGGCCGGGACGCTCGCCGATGAGAACGACGGCGGCGGATGCGCCGAGGAGCTCGCCGACTTCGTCGCCCAAAGCGACGCGCGCCAGATTTGCAACCACGATGGTTACGTTTTCAGGATCCCGGCCGCCGGATTGCGGGGCGTGGAGAGAAAAGAATTCGCGCAGGAGGGGGACGGCATGGCGCGCGGGGGCCATGGAGGAAAGGCCGTCGGCGACGACGATAGCGAGATGGCAGGGGCGGGCGGGTTCGGCGTGGGCGCGCAGGCGGGAGCGGCTGGCGTCGTCGAGGGAGCGGCCGAGGTCGGGGCGGAGGAGATATTCCGTGCGATCGCGGGCGCGGCTGGAGACGGTGAGGGGCTCGGGGAAGCCGGAAGAGCGAAGCTCGCGGGCGAGGCCTTCGGCGTCGAAGGGGGAGTGGACGGCGTCGCGCGCCTGGGCGTGGGCGAGATCGAAGGCAAGCAGCGGCCGGGTGGGCAGGCTGGCGCCGACGCGGCCGAGACCGATGCGTGCGGGGGTGAAGCGGCGCACCTCGGTCCAGAGTGCGGATGAGGACGATCGGTCTAGCTCAGCCATTCGCGCGCTCCGGGCAGGAGGTTCCGCTCGGCGCCCTGGCCGAGGAGGTTGCCATGGTCATCGGCGAGATTCATGCGCTGGAGCCAGGCGTCGAATTCGGGAGCGCGGCGCAGGCCGAGCGCCCGGCGGAGGGCGAGGGCGTCGTGAAAGGAGGTGCTCTGGTAATTGAGCATGACGTCGTCGGCGCCGGGAACACCCATGATGAAGTTGACGCCGGCGACGCCGAGGAGGAGCAGGAGAGAATCCATGTCGTTCTGGTCGGCTTCGGCGTGGTTGGTGTAGCAGACGTCGCAGCCCATGGGCAGGCC
>DATJQW010000064.1:0-21493 GCA_035505395.1 Acidobacteriaceae bacterium | reverse complement strand
TATCCATGCATCCTGAAAATTGCGGCCAGCGTATCGGTCACGTGCGGTTCATCATCCAATACAAGTATCCTGCTGCCGGTGCCCGGCATCGCCCCTCCCCCAAAAGTACCCCGGACCGGCGGCCAAGGCTCCGCTGGCCGGTATCACCAAAAGGCGTAAGCTGCTAGTCAGGGCGTGCTCTCACCCTTTTCTGCTCCGGGTGACCCTGCTGTGCATTTCCGGCTTCGGCCGTGTGTTTGAACTTCCGCGCACCGCCTCGCTCTCTTTCTTCCCTTACGATGCGCAAATGTTCCTGTTAGCATACCTGCCAGGTTAGCTAAATCATTGATTTCATTGGCGCAATTGCACCAGTGAAATCCGAAGCCGCCATCATGGTGCAATCCATCTCCCCCGCCCCGGACTGGGCCCAGCGAATTCGTAATCTCCTGCGTGACCAGAAACTCACGCAAGCCGGCCTCGCCGAGCGGCTGGGAGTCTCCCCCGCCACCGTTTCCCGATGGATCAGCGGCCGACACGAGCCGAGCGCCCAAACCTATGTGGCTCTCGGCAATCTGGCCCACCCCCCGGATGGAGTCTACTTCTGGGAGCGCGCCGGCATGGACAGTTCCGGCCTGCCCAGCGCCAGCCTCGGCCGCGGCCTTTCGTCCCTCCGCGTTAATCTTCAGGATTTCCAGCTGATTGCCGCCAGCAAGGCTTCTCGCCAGCTTGCAGGCAAGAGCAGCGCTGTGGCCATCCCCCTGCTCAACGTCACCGCATGGGGAGATCGCGTCGCGCCCAGGGAAAACGTGACGCTCTCCCAGTCGGAGGTCGAGGAGGTCCTCATTGCCCCGCTCACCTGGTGTCAACACCCGGAAAACATGATCGCCATGCATCTTTCCGGCGAATCCATGTCCCCGGTCATGCAGGCCGGCTCCATCCTCTTCATCGACACCGCGGTCACCGAACGCGACCATCTGCACCACAAGCTCGCCGTCGTCTCTCACCGCGATCTCGGCTTCAAGATCGGCCGATTCCAGCGCCTGCCCACCTCGGACCTGATGATCTCCAGCAACACCAGGTACCTTCCCCTCGACGTCAGCAACGCCTCGAAGTGGAAGATCTTCGGCGAAGTCCTCTGGTGGGTTTCGCGCGACCACCCCAGCGCCTGACCCGCCCCTGTGCTACGATTCCCGCATCGGAGGGCATCCTGCATGTCGTCCTTTTCCCGCCGAGATTTCCTCAAAGCCTCCGCCGCTGCGGGCGCCGTCGCCCGCCTCGGAACGCTCCCTCTGGAAGCCGAGACGCAGCCTGCCACCACCTGGGTCCCGCTGGGCAATTCCGGCGTCAAAGTCACGCGGCTCGCCTTCGGTACCGGCAGCTTCAACGGATCGGTGCAGCGCGACCTCGGCCAGGAAGGCTTCAATCGCCTCGTCCGCTACGGGTACGACCGCGGCATCCGCTTCTTCGAGACCGCCGACTCCTACCCGGAGATGCATACCATGCTTGGCATCGCGCTGAAAGGCATTCCCCGCGACAGCTACGCGCTCATGACCAAGGTGACCACCTTCGACGGCGCCGACCCGCATCAGCGCATCGACGAGCTGCGCCGCCAGGCCCAGACCGATTACTTCGACATCATGCTGCTGCACTGGCAGCGCGGCACCGAGTGGCCGCACGAAACCACCGGCTGGCAGGACGCCATCGTTCAGGCCCAGCATCGCGGCGCGGTGCGCATCCGCGGCGCATCGGTCCACGGTCTGCCTGCGCTCGCTCAGGTCCCCACCTTCGACTGGCTGCAGGTCGGCATGATCCGCTGCAACCACACCGGCGCCCGCATGGACACGCCGGTCGCCGACTCCGGCGGCCTCGGCGACGTCCCCGAAGTCGTCCAGCGCATCCATCAGACCCTCGCCTCCGGCAAGGGCGTCGTCAGCATGAAGCTCACCGGCGAAGGCACCTTCGATCGCGACGACCGCCGCCGCGCCATGCGCTTCGCCTTTCGCACCGCTCATGTCGATGCCGTCACCGTCGGCTACAAGAACAACGCCGAGATCGACGAAGCCATCGACAATTTGAACGAGGCCTTCGCCTGATTCGACGGCAAGACCTCAGCAGTGAAGTATCGTCCTGCCCAGCGTAGCCGGCCTCAGTGGGATGGCGGAGCAGCGCTGCTGCAGGAGGCATCCACCGCGCTCCGGATCGCCTGAAACAGCGGCATATTCGGATCCTGTAAGCCATTTTTCTGGCTCTTCCGCCACAGCGGAGCCGTGATCGGGGTTCCGCCCTGCGGCCCCATGAAGACGGTCAGCATATCTTGTCCGGAGCCCACTCCCATAGCCGGGCCAGTCACCGCCGGGTCGCGGTCCCCGGGGTCCTCGCCATTCGTGCCCAGGTTCGGAGTTCCGCCAGGCGCGGGTCCGCTCCGGCTGCCGATCGTTACCGAGTTTTGCTGCCCCTGCTGTGGCCAGCTCCGCCCGTCCGGCTGGACCGTCGCGATCCTTCCCGTTCGTACGACAAACACCAGATCCGCATCCTCGCGCCGGATCACCAGCCGGTACCGGTGCCAGTCCTGGAGCTGATCCTCGAGCGCGGCGGCGGCGTCACGATCCTGAGGAACCACGTCCGAATTCTCAGGGTCTCCCTGCGGAGTCTCGACGTAGACATACTGCGAGGTGCAAAACAGCTTCGGCACTTCTCCTTTTTTGGACTTCGATTTCGCCTGTGCAGCCAGCGCCACTCCGATTACCGTAATCAGCACGATCAGCCACCGTCTCATCGGCCGGTACCGCCTGGCTCATCAACGCAGCCCATTCAGTAGACGCCGCCACTCCCGCATCGTCAACGAATTCTTCTTCGTCTTTCCGGTGCCGCCCTGGTGGCTGTACTGTCTCTGCGCCTCATCCAGACTGCGCACTGCGCCTTACACCCCCAGCGCCGCCAGCTTCCTGTCGAGATCGGGCAGGTAGCTTACTTGTGCGTCCGGCTCCAGCTTGCCGGCCGCCGCCACAGCCGCCTGCCACGCAGCACGCGCCGCCGGCTTGTCCCCCGCCGCCGCTTCCGCATCTCCCAGCGCCGTTTCCGCAAACAGATTCCCCGGTGCGATGGCCACCGCCCCCTGCGCCAGCTTCACTGCCTGCTCCGGCTGCCGTTCGCTCAGCGACTCGCTCACCGCCAGCGCCCTGCTCAGCGCCGCCGCCTCCGTCATCGGGAAATCTCCCTGGTACACGAACACCCCGTCGTCGATCACATCCGCAGGGTGCACCTGCTGAAACTCCCGGTACGGGTTCACCAGATCGCTGGGCCACTCGCATCCGCTCAGATCTCCCGCGCTGATCAGCACCGCTCCATGAACTTCCGGCGGCACGATCTCCCATCCGCCCAGCCACATCGTGTCGATGGTCGGCAGCGCATGGCAGCGGATGCCGTAAACCGCCGGATCGATCTCCGGCCGCGCGAAGTAGGCAAACCAGCACTCCTCACCCGGGTGCTGGTCCTGCCACGCCTTCACCTGATAGAGCTGTTGAGCCCAGTCCACATTGGCGTCGCTGAGCAGCTTGTACGTATTGTGCGGGCCACCCCAGGCTGCGTTCGCGTATGCGATGTCGTTGGGCCAGGCCGCCAGCGACGATGCAATGTGCGTCGCCACCAGCAGGCCGACAACCCAGGCCCAGCGCCGGGATCGTCGCGCCAGCGCGATGCCTCCGGCGGCCGCGAAAATCGCCGCCATCGCGTACAGCGGCAGGATGTGGCGGGCTCCGATGTCGATGCCGGCGGCCATGGCAATCAGCAAATAGACAGCGCCCGGCGCCAGCAGATAAACCAGCTCCCGCCGGTGCCCCAGCCGCCCTGTCGCCGCCGCCCACGCCGCCAGCGCACACAGGCCGAGCAATCCCAGCGTCGTCTTAATGAGGATGACCGATGGGAAATACCACCACACCCCATGCGCGTGCACATGCCCGAAGATGTACGTCGGATAGAACTGCGCCATCCGCTTCACATCCACCAGGCCCATCAGATACGACTCCGGTAGCAGATGCAGACGCGCCACCGCGAGCACAACGGCCGCATCGACATGGCTCAGCGGTGTCACATAGTTCGCCAGCGGCGTGCTGAGCCGCAGACCCGCGGGACGCGCCGCGTAGCGGAAGCCGTAGAAGCTCCACAGCACGACCACCGCGATCACGATCATCGCCGCGAATGCGCCGCTCAGCTGCACCAGCTTCCGCATGCGGCTGCCTCGCGCAGCCGTAGCCGCCTCCCACGCAATCACCGGCACCAGCATGGGGATCAGGAGGATGCCCGAGTGCTTCGTCGCCGCCAGCAGCCCCATCGTCACGCCGGCAATCGCCAGCCGAGCCAGCCCCGGCCGCGATGCGTAGCGGTAAAAAGCAAGAATCGAGGCGAGAAAGAACAGCGTCACCCCGACATCGGTGGTCACCAGTCCGGAATGCGCCAGAATGTTCGGATCGAAGACCAGAATCGTCAGCGCCAGCAGAGCCGTGCCCACGCCGAACCACTCCCGCGCCGCAAGAAACACCACCAGCGATAGCGCCAGCGCCAGCAGCCCCGCCGCCATGCGCATGCGAAAGACCAGCTTCTGGCTCGCCCCGTCGTTGCGTGCCAGCCAGTCGCGCCCATCCAGGTAAGCCTCTGTCTTGAATTCCCGTCCCTGAAGCGGCGGCATCCACAGCTTCTCGCCCAGGATGGGCGCCGCCGCCAGCAGCTTCACCAGCGGCGGATGTTCCGGATTCAGCCCATAATCGCCGGTCTTCCACATCATGAATCCGGCAAACATATGGTCGTCTTCATCGAACGTGAGCGATTCGCGGTGCACCATCAGCGCCACCAGCGCCAACTGCACCAGCATCAGGCCCAGGACAGCCAGTCCTGCGCCCCGGCGGTTCAGGATCATCCTCATCACCGTTCTCTGGAATACAGCAGACTATCTTCGGAGTGGCTTCAGAGCAATCGGCAATGCTGCCGTCTCGCCCGTCATACGGCCAACGCGCTTCCCGCACTATTTGTGGTGAAACAGGTCCTCGCCCACCTTCGGGTGGCTCGCCGTCCCCGTCACCGCCACCGGCACCACAGCCCCTGCTCCCTTGTGCCGGAAAAACGGATCGAGCGGCGTCAGCAGCAGCGATTTCCATCCCGTTACGGCGTGCGACACCGTCCGCTCCAACTCGACCCTGCCCGTCAGGTGCACCTGCGTGTCCAGCAAATTGAACGTTCCGTGCAACTGCGCCCGCGCCCCGGGCAAGGCCACGGAGATGTCGGGGAAATACGCCATGCCGCCCTCAAAGCGCGTGTGCGACTGCGCCGACACGGTTGCCGCATCGGCCTGCGAACCGTTGTCCGCGATCTTCGTCTCCCGCGCGCTGAACGCATTCACCTTCGACTGCGTTCCGCTCTGCGCGAACCGCAGCTGCGACACCGCTGCTTCCCCCTGCAGGCGCAGCCGCCTGAAAAAACGCTCCGGCCCCTGCCGAAACTCGGTGTGCGCCTGAAAGCTCACCAGCCCATCCACCTGCGGCGTCGCGGCCTCCACCAGATCCAGCATCTCGGCCACCCGGCAATTCTTCCCGTCGACGGTCACATCCACCGTCTTCGGACTTCCCGCCACGCGGCCGCTGGCCCTGATCGTGTTCTCTCCGGTCTTCACCATCGCCTGAAGAATCTGCACATCGCCCGTCTTCCCGTTCACCGTCACCTGGTAGGCGCCATCCAGCCTGGCCGTGTGCGCCTGCCCGGCTCGGAAATCGGGAATCGACACCTTCCCCTCCACGTTCAGCGCCGCCAGCGTCCCGCTGAATCGGCCGCTGGCTTCCGCGTGCCCGGCGACGTGATCCACGAGGCTCAGGTTCGCATTGGCCAGCGCATATGTCCCGCTGAGCTGCGTAGCAAGATAATGTCCGGGCCGCAGCGGGCCGATCGATCCGTTCGCTTCGACAATCCCCTGCGGCCCCGGAATCCTGACGCGCGCGAAAAACCCGAAGGGCTGCCCCTGCCGCACGTTGTGTATCTGCAGCGTCTCAATCCCGAATCGCAGCGGCGGCTGTCCCTTGCGCAGCAGATCCAGCGTGCTTGCATCGGCCACGATCGTCTCGATGACGATCCTCTGCCGGGACCGCGGCGTCATCCCGCTGCTGAAATCCATCCCCCGCGCCGGAGTCCCTTTCGGCGGTATCCGCACATGCAGGCCTCTGAGCCGAATCTCGTACAGCTCGTGCGGATGAAAGAGCAGACTCGACCACGTCCCCACTACCTCCATCTGCCCGATCGTCGCCAGCGGCGGGATTCGCGTGTCTCCATGCCGATACAGCGTCACCCCCTCCGCCACAAACCCAGGGTGCGGAAAGTAGGTCCGGTGAAATCGCGTCACATCCACGCGGCTCTCAAACGTCTTCTGCAGCAGCGGATGCACCTCGCGGTACCGGAAGGGCCAGAAATAGAACATCAGGTCCACGCCCGTCAGCGCGAGCGCCACCACTGCAAAGGTGATCCACGTGGATATGCGAATCCGCCGCTGGCGGGCGGATCGGGTTACAGGCTGCATCGGCTGGGATTTCCGGATCCCTGTTCTGGCAGATGGTTCCTTCGTTGCCTCGGTTGTCCCCGCCGGTCTGCGCCGCGCAGAATGGTCGCCTCTTACGTCCGCGTCATCTGCATCGACCGCGCCCTGTCGGCAGTCACCGTTCGCGGCAACAGCAATCCCGCCGCGATCAGCCAGACGAAGCCTGGGAATCGCGTCAGCGGAATCAGGAACAGCGCCTTCGGCAGCATCAGATTCAGCCAGCTCAGCTCCCCGCAGACCCCGAGCGCGATGCCGAGCACCGTCACCCACCTGGGCAACAGCCTCGTGAAGGCCGCCGGGATCGACACGCCGGCCATCAGCAGCCCCAGTGGCACCGAGTAGCCTGGGCCGCCGAAGGCAAAGCCAAAGTGATAGAGGGCATTCACCAGAGCGGCATCCTGCGCCACGCCCGGCTGCGCCAGCGTCCACAGCACGCAGGACGAGATGAAGATCCCGATCGCCGTCGCCAGCCCTCCGAAGAGGGCGATGCTAACCCCTGCGGCGCGCACTCCCAGGAAGCGCATCTGGTTCACGATGCACGCGGTGAACAGGCCCAGCGCGACTGCGGACCCGAAGTGGAGGAACGCGCACAGCAGCACCGCGGAGGGCCGCGCCTGAAAGAACGCGAGGATCGTGGTCGTCGGCTCCGACGGCCCGGGAAAGTGCGGTGTGCCTCCGAACATCGTCACCGGTGCGAGCCCGGCCAGAAACAGCAGCGTGAAGATCGATGCCAGCAGGGCCAGGGGCGGTCCCTGATGCCGGATGCGCGGGGACGGAGTGCCTGAAGGAGCGGTCGCCATGGGGAACCTCCGGTTCAACAATGATTCTCTCTGAAAATCGTTCTAACACAGAATGATTCTGACATGCAATACTTGGAACCGTGAAGGAACAGAAGACCGGACACGGTCCCGAAGCCGGCAGGTCTTTCGGCGCCGCATTCCTGCTCGCGCAGATTGGCAGCCACGCCGCCGCAAAGTTTGCCCAGCGGCTGGCGCGCCTGCGCCTCACCCCAGCCCACTCGGGGATTCTGCACATTCTCTCCGCTACGCCCGGCATCACTCAGCAGGCTCTGGCGTCTTTGCTGGGCATGGTTCCCAGCCGTCTCGTCGCGCTGGTGGATGAGCTGGAGTCGCGCGGCCTAATGCAGCGCCGCCGGAGCGAAGAAGATCGCCGCCGCCATGCCCTCGTTCTCACTGAAAAGGGCCGCAAAGCCCTGGCTGCGATCGGCGAGATTTCACGGGAGCATCAGCGCCTGTTGCTGGCCTCGCTCACCGAGCCCGAGCACGAGCAGCTCACCCATCTGCTCCAGCGCATCGCCGATCAGCAGGGCCTCACCCGCAACGTCCATCCCGGTTACCGGACGTTGCGCCCCTGAACGCGTCTACTCTTCCTGCTCCCGCAGCTTGGCGATCACGCTGAAGTCCTCGAGCGTGGTCACGTCGCCCTTCACTTCCCCGTGCGTCGCCATCTCGCGCAGCAGCCGCCGCATGATCTTTCCCGATCGCGTCTTCGGTAGCGCATCCGTGAACCGGATGTCGTCAGGCCGCGCCAGCGCCCCGATTTCCTTCGCCACCCAGGCGCGCAGTTCGTCCTTCAGATCTTTCGTCGGCCTGCATCCGCCCTCCAGCGTCACAAACGCCGCAATCGCCTGTCCCTTCAGCGCGTCCGGACGCCCCACCACTGCGGCCTCCGCCACCTTCTCGTGCGCCACCAGCGCCGACTCCACTTCCATCGTGCCCAGCCGGTGCCCGCTCACGTTGATCACGTCGTCCACGCGTCCCATCAGCCAGAAATATCCGTCCGCGTCCTGGTGCGCTCCGTCGCCGGTGAAATAGGTCCCCGGCACGTCAGTCCAGTACTGCTTCACATAGCGGTCCGGGTCGCCGAAGATCGTCCGCGCCATGGACGGCCAGGGTTTCCGGATCACCAGCAGGCCGCCTTGTCCCGATGGCACCGGCTGGCCTTCTTTTGTAACCACTTCCGGCACAATTCCGAAGAACGGCCGCGTCGCCGACCCCGGCTTGGCCGCGATGGCCCCGGGAATCGGCGAAATCATGATCCCGCCGGTCTCCGTCTGCCACCACGTATCGACAATCGGGCAGCGTCCACCCCCGATCACCTCGCGGTACCAGATCCACGCCTCCGGATTGATCGGCTCGCCCACCGTGCCCAGCAACCGCAGGCTGCTCAGATCGTGCTTCTCCGGAAACTCATCGCCCCACTTGATGAACGCCCGGATCGCCGTCGGCGCCGTGTAGAACACCGTGACCTTGTGATCCTCGATGATCTTCCAGAACCGGTCCGGCTCCGGATGATTCGGCGCGCCCTCGTACATCAGCGTCGTGGCGCCATTCTGCAGGATCCCGTAGACCACGTAACTGTGCCCCGTCACCCACCCGATATCCGCCGAGCACCAGTACACATCGTCCTCTTTCAGGTCGAAGATGTACTTGCTGGTCAGATAGGTCTGCACCGAGTAGCCGCCCGTGGTGTGCACCAATCCCTTCGGCTTGCCGGTCGTTCCCGATGTGTAGAGGATGTACAGCGGATCCTCGGAATCCAGCGCCTCCGCAGGACACTCCTTCTCGGCCGCCGCGGTCAGCTCGTGCCACCAGTGATCGCGCCCCATCTGCATCTCGACAGGTGAGCCGGTGCGCTTGTACACGACCACGTTCTTCACCGTCGGACACTGCCCCGCCGCCTCGTCCACCGTTGCCTTCAGCTTCACCTCGTTGCCGCGCCGGTACGACGAATCCTGGGTCAGAATCGCCACGCACTGCGCATCGTTCACACGATCGACGATCGCGTTGGCGGCGAATCCCCCGAAGATCACTGAGTGCACTGCGCCGATGCGCGCGCACGCCAGGATGGCAATGGCCAGCTCCGGCGTCATCCCCATGTACACCGCCACGCGGTCGCCCTTGGTGATGCCCAGCCCCTTCAGGACATTGGCAAACTTCTGCACCTCGGCGTGCAGCTCGCGGTAGCTCAGCCGCCGGATTTCGCCCGGCTCGCCCTCCCACAGGATCGCCGTCTTCTGCGCGCGCCCGTTTTCCACGTGCCGGTCCACGCAGTTGTAGCAGAGGTTCAGCTTGCCGCCGACAAACCACTTCGCCCACGGCAGATCCCACTCGAGCACCTTTTGCCACGGCTCAAACCAGTCGAGTTCGCGCGCGGCTTCGGCCCAGAAACCTTCGGGATCGTCGACCGACCGTCGGTACATCTCCTCGTACTGCGCCAGACTTTTGATGTGGGCGTGCTGCGCAAACTCCTCGGGCGGAGGGAAAACCCGGTTTTCGCGCAGGATGGACTCAAGATTCGGGCTGATCGTGGTATCGGCTGCCATGCATTCTCCGTCAGCCACCAAGGTAACGGTTGGCGCGCGGGCGGCGCAACCGGCGCTTTCCCTCAGCTAAGACCCGCATCTACCGCAAGCTGCCGCGCCACCCTGCGCAGCGCCCGGTCCCTCGTCCACAGCCGTGAGCCGGAAGTCAGCAGCACCGATGCCAGCAGATGGGCGTCACCGTACCCGATGCCGCAATCGTAGAGCTTCCAGTCCTCAATCAGCTGCAGAACTTCATCGTGCCCTGCCACCTCGGCTCGTGGCAGTCTTCTCAGGACTTTCAGCGTTTCCGCGCGATCCGCAATTCGGCCCAACGCCAGTTCCCCAATCACCACGGGGTGAATCAGGATCTCGTCTGAATGGAAGAGCCGATACAGTACCGGATCCGCTCGATGCAGATGGTCAACCCAGACGGAACTATCGGCCAGGATCACGCGGCCTTCGATCTCCGCCGTCGAGCGGCCCCCGCCCAAGGCCTCTTGCGGGGTCCCGCCTTGAATCCCGGCATCGTCCCACCCAGCGCTGCAGCTCTCCGTGCCGCTTCCCTCTCCACCAGGGCCTTCAGTGCTGCGTTTACCAGCAGGCTCTTCTCCTTGATCCCCGAATACTCCTGCGCAACCTTCACCAGCTCATCATCCAGCGTCACCGTCGTCCTCATACTCACCTCCGCGCATCAATTTTAGCATCACATGATGCGCATTTTGATGCGCACATCCTTCCCCACTACACTATGCCTCGGAGGGTTCCCTTTCTTGCCCGCTGAACTCGGCCGCGTCCTCGCTGTCATCCCCGCCCGTCTCGGATCAACCCGCCTGCCTCGCAAGGTCCTCCGCGAAATCGCCGGCGAGCCCATGCTGGCCTGGGTCTATCGCGCCGCCCGCGCCTGCCCGCTCCTCGACCAGGTCCTCATCGCCACCGACTCCGAGGAAGTCCTGGATTTCGCCCACTCGCGCAGCTTCCCCGCCGTCTTCACCCCCGCCGACTGCGCCAGCGGAACCGACCGCGTCCACGCTGTGGCCCAGTCCATCCCCGCGGACATCTACCTCAACATCCAGGGCGACGAGCCCCTCCTCACCCCCGAACACTTTCCGCCGCTGCTGCGTCTCTTCGAGCGCCCCGAAGTCCAGGTGGGTACTCTGGCGGTCCGCTGCGCCGCGCAGGACGTCGCCAATCCGAACGCCGTCAAGGTCGTCACTGCCGCAGACGATCGCGCGCTCTACTTCTCCCGCGCCACCATCCCCTACGATCGCGACGCGTCCGGATTCGCCGGCTATCGCAAGCACCTCGGCATCTACGCCTATCGCCGTGCTGCCCTCGAGCGTTTCGCTGCTCTGCCACCTTCGTGGATCGAACAGGTCGAGCGCCTCGAGCAGCTTCGCCTTCTCGACAACGGCATCGACATTTACGTCGCCGCTGCGCCCTCCGAGACCATCGGCGTCGACACCGAAGAGGATCTCCGCGCCGCGGAGGCAATCCTCACTGCTCGCAGGGAATAAGCGGCGTTTCCATCCCTCCGTTGTGCCTGCTAACCTTGGGGACCGAAGTTGGCTCCCACTCCCACCCGCCGCTCAGGCCGATGGAGCGCAGGAGAAAGTCCATGGACAGACTCAAGGGAAAGCGGGCCCTCATCACGGGTGGAACAACCGGCATTGGCTTCGCCGCCGCGCAGGAATTCCTCAGCGAAGGCGCGCGCGTGATCATCACCGGTGCCAACCCAAAGAATCTTGAAGCCGCCAGGCAGAACCTTGGAGCCGGCGTTGTTGCCATTCTGGCTGACGCGAGCAGTGTTGCCGCCCAGAACACGCTTGCCGAGGCGGTGAAAAAGGAACTTGGCGGCCTCGATGTTCTCTTCTGCAATGCCGGTATTGTGGAGATGCGCCCTCTTGAAGCGTGGGATGAAGCAGCCTTCGATCGCTCCTTCAACACCAACGTAAAAGGCACATTCTTCCTGATTCAGAAGCTCCTGCCGTTGTTCGCCAACCCGGCATCCATCGTCCTGAACGGTTCGGCCAACGCTCACATCGGCATGCCGAACTCCAGCGTCTACGCAGC
The DNA here is from genome assembly GCA_035505395.1 of Acidobacteriaceae bacterium. GTDB lineage: Bacteria > Acidobacteriota > Terriglobia > Terriglobales > Acidobacteriaceae > Palsa-343. The sequence goes on along the minus strand of DATJQW010000064.1, from coordinate 9,545 downwards.
CACGAAGGCCGCCATCATTTCGCTGGCCCGCACTTTGTCCGGTGAGCTCATCGGCCGCGGCATCCGGTTGAACACGATCAGCGCGGGCCCGATCGACACGCCGCTCTACGGCAAGCTCGGAATCACTCAGGAAGGCGCATACCAGCTGCAAATGCAGATTCCCGCAAAGCGTTTTGGCGATGCAAAGGAGATCGCGAAGGCCGTTGTATTTTTCGCGTCCGACGAGTGTGGATTTTCCGTCGGCAGTGAGCTGCTGATCACCGGCGGCATGGGCAACATCTGAACCATCCGAAGCGATTCGTCGAACTCGCGCCACCATCCCCTGCGACCGCGGCGCGTCCGGATTCGCCGGCGATTGAAAGCACCTCGGCATCTACGCCATTCTCAGCCCTCGCAAATAAGACTGCCGGCTGGACGCGACCGGGCAAGTCCCCGCGGCCTGCGCGACCGAGTGCGCACCTGCGACATCTCAGCTTGCAGGAGGTGGGATTCCATGCCGACACTGAAGCAGGTATTACAGGATTCGCAGCAGAAACGCGCCGCGATCGGCCATTTCAACGTTTCAGACCTGACCCTTCTGAAGGCTGTATCTGCGGCAGCCCAGGAACTGAAGGTGCCGGTCATTGTCGGGGCATCCGAGGGCGAGCGCGGCTTTATGGGCGTCGTCCAGATCGCAGCTCTCGTGAAGAGCCTGCGTGAGGAATGTGACTTCCCGATCTTTCTCAATGCAGACCACACCCATTCGCTCGCCGCGGCCGAAGAGGTGGCCCGGGCCGGATTCGACTCGATTGTCTTTGACCGCTCTTCTCTTCCCTTCGAAGAGAACATTCGCCAAACCAAAGAGGCCGTGTCCGTGCTCAAGGCAATCCATCCTTCCATGCTGGTGGAGGGTGAGATTGGGGATATTGGCAGCGGCTCAGAGATTCACGACGCCATGCCCGACCCGTCGAAAGGACTAACCAGCCCGGAAGAGGCGCGGCAGTTCGTAACCGAGACCGGCATCGATATCCTCGCGCCCGCCGTGGGCAGCCTGCACGGCATGTCGCGCAGCATGATCGAGGGCCGGTCGAGACAGCATCTCGACATCGAGCACATCGCTGCCATCCGGAAGAGTGCGGGAGTTCCGCTGACCCTGCACGGCGGATCCGGCACGGACGATGCCGATTTTCGCAAGGCGATTGCTGCCGGCATTGCGATCATCCATATCAACACCGAGCTCCGGGTTGCGTGGCGGCGCAGCCTCGAAAGCAGCCTGGCATCGAATCCCGATGATGTTGTTCCCTACAAGATTCTTCCCCCGGTCGTCGATGCGGTGAAGGACGTGGTGAAGTCGCGTCTGGAGCTCTTCAGTCATCCCGCCGTGGCGCAGGCTGTGGCCTGACCGACCTGGCCGACGGCGAAGATGCACGACGCGTGCGCAGCTGCCGATTTCGATCTATTGCCGGACTTGAATTCGTTATGGGCTGACTTCTGGCCCATCCTCCCGGCGGGCTCCGGTTGAAGAACCGCTGGGCATGATTGTTCTTGACAACCTGTGGGAATTCGCCCATCATCTTTCCCATTTCTCCTTGTCGAGCAACTTCGCGGACAAGCTAACGCTGATCGACGCATCGAAGCTCGTCCTGCGATCGCGGGGCTGATGTATAGCAACGACGTTGTATTTGCCCTACGGATCTTCCAATAGTCAGGGCCCAATCGACGGCATATTGTCCCGCCGTTCGTGCTTGTGTCAGTGCCTTGTCCGGGAAAAGGAGATGCTATGAGACCCTTCCTGCACCGGTGGATCGGTATTGTCCTTGCGTGTTTTCTGTCGCTGCAGCCCGTAGCGGGCTTCAGCCAGCAACAAACACCGGCAGCGCCCTCCCAGACGGCAGCGCAGCCACAGACGGCAGCGCCCTCACAGGCGGCAGCGCAGCCAACCGCCACCCGAATCATCAACAACACCACCGTCCTCAACGAATTTCAACGGCTCCAGCAGCAGAATGCAGCGATTCAGCTCCTCGACAGCAAGCTGCGAAATCTTGGCTACTCGCCCGCTACCACCTCCGAGCACTTCTGGGGGCAAAGCAGCACCTACGAAAGTGTCGTTAACGGGAGCGCCGAAACCCTCATCGGCACCGTGTACATCCAGGATTACCTCAATGCGAACTCGAAGGACGGCGTGGCGCTCGGCGAAGTGTCCCTGGTCAGTACTTCCGGCGCAACCCAAACCTACTCGTTCTATCTGGTCGCGCCCAACGGCGATCCCACCAAAGCACAGGAATATACAGTCACCAACAATGAAATCACCCTTGCCCACAGCTGGTGGACCTGCGTCCAAGGACAGTTGCCGACAGCAGGCAGTGCATGCGCGGCCGCGGTGGTGACCTGCGCAGCGCCTTCACTGATATTAGGTACATTTTCCTGGGCAGCGTACCTGGTATGCGTAGGGGTCTCCTGCGGTGTGGCGGCTGTGAAGGCCTGTTTGTGCTGCGCCTGCAATGGAGGATTCCCGTGCGAGCTCTTTACCGGGAACTGCTCCCAGAACTCCCCGCCTCCAACTGGCACCGGACCAGCAACCGGGCCGACGCTGCATTCCGGTACGTGCAGTACGGGCCAACGATGCTGCGAAACGCTCAAAGGCAAGTGCACGAAGTGCATAGGCGCCAAGGAGGAGTGCCCGTAACCGAGCGCGACCTCACTGCCCTTTCCGTGCTTTCTGCCCCGCGCCTATGTCCGCAGCTCCGTTCCCCTGGACTCTCGTCCGAACGCCGTCACCACGATCAGGTACAGCGCGACCAGCACCACCGTTCCGCCGAGCACCCAGCCGTAACTGCCCACGCGCTCCGCAATCCTCGCCTGGATCACGTCGTTCTTCGACGAGATCAGATTGCCGAGCTGATACGCTAGCCCCGGAAACGTCGCCCGCACCGGCCCCGGCGACAGCTCGGTGAGCCACGCCGGTATCACGCCCCACGCGCCCTGCACCATGAACTGCATCAGGAACGCTCCTCCGGCCAGCGCCGCCACCGAATGCGCCAGCGCGAACAGCGGAATCGCCGGCAGCGACAGCGCCGCCGCCAGCAGGATGGCCCGCTTCCGCCCAATCCGCTCCGAGAGCGTCCCGAAGAACAGTCCTCCCGCCAGCGCCCCCACGTTGTAGAGGATCGCGATCGCCCCCGTCAGCTGCACTGAAAATCCGTGGTCTTTTTGTAAGAACGTCGGATACAAATCCTGGGTTCCGTGCGAAAACGCATTGAATCCTGTCATCAGCAGCACCAGAAACAGGAATGTCCCCGCATAGGCCGGAATCGTCCTCATGATCGCCGCAACCCGCTCGCCCGTCCTTGCCCGCGCCGTCTCCGCGCCGCGCTCCCGCCACGCCGGCGACTCTTCCACCTTGCCGCCGATGTAGAACACCAGCAGCGCCGGCATCGCGCCCACCAGAAACATCCCCCGCCATCCAAACGGGTGCCCGTGCCATGCAAAATGCGAGAACCACGGGAACAGCAGCGCGTACGCCCCTGCCGCCACCAGATAGCCCGCCGCGTATCCCTCCTGCAGCAGCCCGGAGAAGAATCCGCGGTTCTCCGTCGGCAGCGTCTCAAAGGCCAGCGCCGCGCCCACGCCCCACTCGCCCCCCATGGCAATGCCGAAGAGAGCGCGCAGCACAAGCAGCGTGTGCATCGATCCTGCAAAGGCGCAGCTCATCTCCAGCAGCGAGTAGCAGGCGATGTTGATCATCAGCACCGGACGCCGCCCGAAGCGGTCCGCCAGCGCGCCGAACAGGAACGCTCCCACCGGCCGGAAGGCCAGGGTCAGAAACAGCGCCTCGGCAACCTCGGATCGCGCTACGCGAAAGTCCGACGCTACCGCCGAAACGCAGAACACCAGGATGAAGTAGTCGAAGGCGTCCAGCGACCAGCCCAGGAAGCACGCGGCGAATGCGTGCCGCTGCCGCGCCGTCAGGCTGCGAAAGGGGCTCGACATTCCCGCAGCTTACCAAACGGCCGGCAGGCCTCGCGTGAGCGCGTCAGCGGGCTTCCCTGCCGTCGCCCTTCGCCATCATCCAGCGATCCAGCAGGGTGTGCACGCAGCTCGCGCCGCACAGGTGCCGGATCTCCGCCGAGTGCGAGAGAAACGCGTTCCACGGGGTCAGTTTCATCGCCCTCTGTTCCGGATAGCCCGGCGCCGGGCTCAGCGATTCGGTCCACGCCAGCCACCAGTCTTCCGATTGTTCGCTTTTCGCCTTGCCGCAGACGTCGCAGTGAAAGGTCTCGGTGAATGCCATGGGGGGTCGGCTCCGGACGAAATTTGCTGGGGACGCTACCATCATTGTAGAGGCGCGCGCATCCCCGGCAAGGCGCGCTCCAGGAGCAGACAGGATGTTCATCGTTTCGCAGCGGAATTCCCGGCCCGCCCACGGCGTGCTCATGTCCATCGCTGCGCACGCCGCGTGTCTGGGACTGCTCGTGCTCGCGCTCCACCTGCACCGGTCGCGTCCGGTCATGCCGCAGAGCCGCTGCTGTTCCGTTTCGCTGGTCTGGACCGGGCCCATGCAGTCCGGCGTCTCCGCCCCGCATCCCGCAGCGCGTCTGCGCCGCCATTCCGCCGCGCCCGCGCCGCCGAGCGCGCCGCACACCAGCCCCTTGCCGGTTCGCCTTCCGCAGGCAACGCCTTCGCAGCCCGCGATGGCAACCCAGCAGCCGTCCTCCATGGTCGGAAGCGGCACTGGCGACGACGATGCTGAGCCCGCGTTTCCCGTCTACTTCCCGCAACCAGGCATCGCCGACCGCTCGCTGCTTCCGTCCACCGAACAGAAGATCATCGTGAACGTGGACATCAGCGCCCAGGGCAACGTCACCGACGAGACCCTGGTGCAGGGGCTCGGCAACGGTCTCGACAACGCCGTGCTGGCCGCCGTGAGGAGCTGGCGCTTTCACCCGGCTACGCTGAACGGCGCGCCGGTTGCATCGGTACAGGAACTCGTCTTCCCGTTCAGCCGCAGCGCGCCTTCCGGCGGCGAAACCGGCACCCCAGGCTAGAGATCGGCCCGCGCCAAAGGCGAGCACCCGCGCTCTCTTACGCCGTCGGCAGGAAAATCGAAAACACCGTTCCGCTTTTTCCCGGTTGCGTGCTGGTGCGCATGGAAATGGTGCCCTCGTGCTTCTGCACGATGCCCCGGCTCACCCAAAGCCCGAGTCCGGTGCCTTTCTCCTCTTTGGTGGTGAAGAAAGGCTCGAAGATTCTGGCGGCGGTGGCGGACGAAATCCCGGCGCCGTCGTCAGCCACAAGGATGCGCACCCCGCGGCGTGCACGTTGGCTCCAGTCGCGGCCGCGCGAGGTGCGGATGCGAATCCTGCGCGCCCCGGCTTCGAGCCCATTGACGATCAGATTCACGAACAACTGGCGAAGCTCGCCGGCGAAACCGTGAATCGTGGCCGCTGTGCGGTGCTCGACGTCCAGTGCGGCTCCCCGCGACTCCGCTCGGCGCGTGAACAACAGCACCGCCTCTTCGATTGGCTCGGCCAGGTCGACCGGGCTGGCGGAGGTTCCCGTCCGGTAGAACTCCAGCGTCTGCTTGGCGATGTGGGAGACGCGGTTCAGCTCGTTGCCCATGGTCTTCAGGTAGCCGCGCCCAGCCGGAGACAGGTTCTCCTGCTCCAGCAGGTACCACAGGTTGGTAATCGCCTCCAGCGGGTTGTTGATCTCGTGCGAGATCGCCGCAGCCATCCGTCCGGCAACGGCGAGCTTCTCCGAGCGGCGCAGTGCGGCGTCGGAGATGCGCTGCCGTTCCTGAGCAAGTTCGCGGTCGATGGCGATGCCGGCGACGCGGGCGCAGAAATCGGCAATGGCTAGCTCGAATTCGTCGGGCAATCGCGGTTCGGCGAAGCCGAGGAATACGGATGCGACCGCCGTGCCGTCGCTGGTAAACACCGGAGCCGAGTGGCAGGCGCGGACGTCATGGGCGAGGCATAGCTCGCGCCACTCGCTCGACCAGCCTTCGTCGGCGCCGATATCGGAAGAGGTGACCGGTTTGCCCCCCAAACCGGCAAGGCCGCCGCTACCAATAGCATTTCCCTTCAGCGGCGCGCGCTCGATTGCCTCGCGCAGCGAATCCGGAAAGCTGGTGCTGACCACACGATCCAGCCCAGCGGGCGACGGGTGGGCCAGCAGCACGGCCGCGCGCGTCTTTGGCGACAGGCGCGTGACTGCCGAGGTCAGTGCGGCCAGGCACTCATCCAGCGGCTGGCCGGTGGCGATCATCTCCAGCGCCTGCTTCTGCTCGAGCAGAAGGTGCTCGGCATTCTTGCGTTCGGTGATGTCGACCATCACGTTGATGCCGCCCGCGATTTCACCCGAAGCGTCGCGGATCAGCGTGGGATGGGTCATCACCCAGACCGCCGTACCGTCGGGCCGCTCCGCAATTGCTTCGGCCCCGCCCTGCGGCTGCCCGGTATTCAGAGCGGCGGCCATGGGGCATTCGCTGTGCGGGAGCGGTGTCCCGTCAGGCCGGTAGAGGCGATGCGTCACCGACCAGCGATCTTCACCGGCGCGCGGCTGGCGGCCGGCCAGAGCTGCAGCGGCTTCGTTGAAGAGCCGCACCCGCCCCTCGGCGTCGGTGGTGTACACGGCTACCGGCAGCGCCTGCAGCAGTTCCCGGTAGCCGCGTTCGCTTTTGCGCAGCGCTTCGGTCTCGGCATTCAGGTGCCGGCGCAGCCGGTTGTTCTCCACCATGCTTTCCAGCAGGCGGCGCACTGCGTGATCCATGCCCGCGCCCGGCCCCTGGTAGATCTCCGGCGGAATGTAGTACGGGTTGTCGCACACTTCGCGCCGGAAGACGATGCGAGGATGCGTGTGGATGACGTGCATCAGCGTTTCAGGACGGAAACGCCGCCGGTTGTACTGGCAGATGCCGCCCATGTCGTGGTTGGGAAAGAACGCGTTCAGCTTGCACTCGTATTCGATCAGCCGATTGTGCGCCTCGCCGGCCGGCCCCAGCGCCCACGTCATCTCGCCGGAGGCCCGCACGGCGCTGAAACCCTCCCGTTTGGCGTTCTCCACCGCCTCCACCAGGAAGGCGATCATCCAGTCGGGGTCGAAGTCGCCGTTCTTCAGATACGCTTCGTGTTTGGTGATGATGGCCAGCGCGCCCGACGCCGTCGCCGCAGCCACATCGATGCCATGGCGCTCCATCGCGGCAATCACCGCCTCAGGGCTGTTGTCGTCGACGATATAGACGCTCTTTTCGCCGCGCTCCATGCCGAGGCGAAGAAATGGAACCACAATGTCCAGCTGTTCGGCCTGATTTTCGTAGATGAGGGCCAGATGGTCGTGGTTCGCGCAGGAGGCAATCTGCGGATTTTCCAGGGTCCACGAGCGGAGGAATGGAAGCAGCGACCGAACCGGCTCGCCGGTGAGCGGCTGAGATGCGAGTGCAGCCATGTTGTGAGCCCCCGGGGTTCGAAGTGTCAGACCAGGCCGGCGCGTTCCGCGCGCACCAGCGCGGTTTTGGGATGCGCGAACCCGCCCCAGGGGATGTCCGAATGTTTCAGCTCGGCGGCGTCAATCCCCGCAGATACATTCTTCCTGCCCGCAATACGAGCAGCAGCAGCAGACGCCGCGACGGCTCTCACCACTGCCCGCCGAAGGCGTTCCGCTCTCCGCGGAGGAGCCGCCGGCGATCGACGGGATCACCAGCACCTCGTCGCCATCCTGGAACGCGTACTTGTCGTTCCCGAGAAAGCGAATGTCCTCTTCGTTCACGTAGAAGTTGATGAACCGGCGCACCTGGCCCTGCTCGTCGCGCAGATGCGTCTTCAGCGCCGGAAAGTTCGTCTCGATCTCCGTAATCAGCTGCGGCAGGTTGGCCGCGTTCGACTCGATCTCGCGCGCCCCGTTGGTGTGTTTCTGGAACGCATTCGGCAAAAGGACTCTAACGGACATTGGACCCTCCTCCAGCGTGTTTCATGACTCTCAAACCCCTCCTCAGCGGCGAACGAGACTCGCAACCAAAGCGGAGCTCGCGCAGCGTGCGGCGGCAATTAGCCCAGCGATGAAACACGCTCCACCACCAGCTCGTTTTCCTCGCTCGCTTCCGCAAGGTAATTCTCAAAATCGCTCAGCCGCGGACGAATCGCCGCATGCTGTTCATAGGCGCCTTCGAGCACATCGGTCGTCTTCAGCCCGTTGCCGGTAATGCAGCTCACCGTCAGCTCGTCGAGATGAATGCGCCCGTGCGCGTAGAGCCGCGCCGTCACCGCCGTCGTCACGCCGCCCGCCGTCTCCGTGAAGATTCCTTCCGTTTCCGCCAGCTCCTGGATCGCCGAGACGATCTCCACGTCCGACACATCTTCGGCCCAGCCGCCGCTGTCCCGGATCGCCCGCGCCGCGTACACGCCATCCGCGGGATTCCCGATCGCCAGCGACCGCGCGATCGTCGCCGGCCGCTGCGGCTCGATGGCGTCGGCTCCTGTCTTCACCGCCGTCGAAATCGGCGAGCAGCCCGTCGCCTGCGCCCCAAAGAAGCGCACCGGCTTGTCTTCCACCAGTCCCAGGGCGATCAGCTCTTTAAACGCCTTGCGGATTTTCGTGATCAGCGAGCCGCCGGCCATCGGCACCACCACGTTATCGGGCAGCCGCCAGCCCAGTTGCTCGGCAATTTCGAAGCCCACCGTCTTCGATCCCTCTGCGTAATAGGGCCGCAGGTTCACATTCACGAATCCCCAGTTGTAGCGATCCGCAATCTGCGAGCAGAGCCGGTTCACATGGTCGTAGTTGCCGTCGATCCGCACCAGCGTTGCGCCGTAGACCTGTGTGTTCAGGATCTTCGCCGGCTCCAGGTCCGCCGGCACCAGGATGTACGTCTTCAGCCCCAGCCGCGCCGCGCCCGCGGCCACGGCGTTGGCCAGGTTCCCGGTCGACGAGCATCCCACCGTGTCGAACCCGAACACCTTTGCATTCGCCAGAGCCACCGCGACCACGCGATCCTTAAAGCTCAGCGTGGGCAGGCAGACGGCATCGTTCTTGATCCATAGATTCCGCGCGCCAATGCGCTGCGCCAGCCGCGGAGCCTCGATCAGTGGCGTCCAGCCTGCCGGAGTGGTTGGCTTGTAATGCTCGGGAACCGGCAACAGCGCCTGATACCGCCACATGCTCGACGGTCCTGCGGCAATTGCCTCACGTGTGAAGGTTTTCCTGGCAGCGTCCAGATCGCACTGCACTTCCAGCGGAGAAAAACACTCGTCGCAGATCGACAGCGGCGCGTTCTCGAATCGTTTCCCGCATTCCCGACAACGCAACTCGTATCCAGCAGCCATTGAAAGCCCTCTCGTTTTGAGAGCGGCGTCGGGATATAGATACGGGCACGCGTGACGTCGTACGAACTTACGCTTGCGGTACTGCTGGGATTGCGCGAGATGCGATACAGCCTGCACCCCGAATCTCATGTACCCCGCTTGTTACGGCGGGCGAGAGTTGACACCGTGATCCCGAATTGCTCAGGCCGGTTGTCGTGGCGTCACAGGGCCCGTCCCTCAGCCACTCTGCATGAAATTCAGGCTCGC
>DATJQW010000063.1:0-18255 GCA_035505395.1 Acidobacteriaceae bacterium | reverse complement strand
AGCGCGTGGAGAGCGTGACCGACGAGCAGGTGATGGCGATGGCCGCAAACCTGTTCCGGCCGGAGCGCGTGGCTGTGACCCTGCTGGGGCGGCTGGACGGACTGCGTCTGACGCGCCAGCAGCTGGACTGCTAGTTCAGCTGCGGAAGTGAGTTCCTCCGTTCGCGCGGCGAATAACCCGAACCAGAAAATCAGGCATTGGCTTTCTGATCGTGCGATCCACTGGATCGCTCGCAGACATGCCGAATCGGCCCGGGTCCGGCTGATAGCGGCGCCTCTGTATGATGGGCGGTATGTCGATCCGCAATGCCCTGGGAGTGCTGCTGCTGGGATTGGCGCCGGCCTGTACGCCGGCAGGCGCGCAAATGCAGGATTTCCATCAGCGATTCGATGCGGTGCTGTCGCAGCACGGGATCGTCGGCGGCGAGGTCGCCATCGTTCACAAAGGGGAACCGGCGACGGAGTTCTGCTTTGGCGTGGCGCGTCGCCGGACACGCGAAGCGATCGACAACGAGACTACCTATAACTGGGCGTCCATTACCAAGACCATGACCGCCATTGCCATCCTGCAACTGCGGGACCGGGGCATGCTGTCGCTGGACGATCCGGCGGTGCGCTACGTGCCGGAGCTGCGGGAGGTTCACGACGCTTTCGGCCCCGTGGACGCGATCACGATTCGCGATCTGCTGACGCACAGTGCGGGCTTTCGGAATCCGACCTGGCCATGGAACTGCGACGATGCCGCCAACTGCGACTGGCAGCCGTTTGAGCCGACGCAATGGGCGCAGGTGGCGGCGATGCTGCCGTACACGAATGTGGCATTTCGGCCCGGCTCGCGCTGGAGCTATTCGAACCTGGGATACGTGTTTCTGGGACAGGCGATCTCACGGCTGACGGGCGAGAGCTTCGTGGAGTACATGGAGAAAAACATCCTAATGCCGCTGGGCATGACACGGAGTTACTTCGACCGGTCGCCATTCTATCTGGAGTCGCACGTCTCGGCCAGTTATGTGCGAGCCGGAGATACGATCACGGAGCAGCCCTTCGATTTCGACACCGGGATCACAACGTCGAACAGCGGGCTGAAGGCGCCAGTCGCCGACATGGAAAAGTATGTGAGGTTTCTGATCGGAGATGAGAACGATCCGGTGTATCCGTATGTGCTGAAGCGGAGCTCGCTCGAGGAGGCGTGGCAGGGGATTCTGCCGGTGACGGAAGACGGGAGCTCGACCGGGCCTTACGTGAAGGGCGCGCCGAAAATGGGGCTGGGCTTTTTTGTGCTGGATCGGGATGGAAATCGATATGTGTATCACGACGGCGACCAGGGCGGATTTTCTTCGGAGATGCTGATCGATCCGGAGCGGCACACCGCCAGCCTGCTGGTGGTCAACACGACGGACACGGGAGGCGCGGCGGCTTCGGGCACACCGCATGCTGAGCCGAATACCGAGCCGGATGCCGGAACGGATCTGCGGCTGGTACTGCGAAAGGAACTCATCGAGCAGGTGTTTCCCGCTTATTTTGCGGGGAAATAGCCGCGGCGCGGCCGACCAGCCTCTTCTGTTCCGGCAACAGCTGGAAGCTCAGGCGTGTTCGAGAACTGCAGCGAAAAAGCCATCGCAGGGATGCACGCCCGGCAGGGTCCGAAGGAAATCCCCAACGACGGCGGTGCGGAGCAGTTCCCTGCCCTGCGGCGTGAGAATGCGGGCATCGAGGAACTGATCGAGGAGCGGCGCGACGGGAACGATACGGGTCTGCGGAAATTCGGCGAGGACCGCTTCGATCACGGCTTCGCTCTCTTCGGGCTCGAGCGAGCACGTGGAATAAACGAGGCGCCCGGAGGGTGCGAGACCGGCAAGCGAGGATCGAAGGATCGCCAGCTGACGGGCCTGCTGACGGGCGAGGTCGGCCTGGTCGACGCGGAAGCGGATTTCGGGATTGCGGCCGATGGTTCCGGTGCCGCTGCAGGGGACGTCGCAAAGGATGAGGTCGTAAGTAGGGTCGAGCTTGAGCCGGCTGGCATCGGCGACGACACAGCGCGGGCGAGAATGTTCTGAAAGGCCGGGCAGCGACCGGGCGAGCAGAGACGTCATGGCGTCAAGACGCCTGCGGCTGACATCCACGGCGGTGATCTGTGCAGACTGGAGACGTCCGGCGAGGATGGCGGTTTTACCACCGGGCGCTGCGCAGGTGTCGAGAATCTGCGCGGCGCCGGGGACGGCGGCGGCGGCGATTTCGGCGACCAGTTGCGAGGCTTCGTCCTGGATGCGGAGTTCGGGATGGGCGGCGAGGTCTCCGCGGAGGACGCGACGGGAAGCGGCGAGAAATGCTCCGGGCTCGACCTGGAGGCCGGCGGGCAGCATGGCAGGATCGCTGAGACGGATGGTGATCGCGGCGGGCTCCTGGTTCCAGCGGCAGATGGATTCGGCGGCGACGAGACCGTAGCGGCCGGCCCAACGCTCGACCATCCAAGCAGGATGAGCCAGAGCCGCGGCGATCTGCTGAGCAGAGCTGAAGCGCTCGGGCAGAACGGGACGCGGTTGCGCAGCGATTTTGCGCAGGACGGCGTTGACCATGCCGGCAGCGTTTCTTTCGGCCGATGTTTTGACCAGCTCGACGCTGTCGTTGATGGCCGCGTGGGCAGGAATGCGGTCGAGATGCAACAACTGAAAGGCGCCCAACCGCAGCGCCGTGGCAGTTTCCGGACGAAGTTTGGCGTTGGGGCGCGCGAGCAGCGGGCGGATGCGATCGTCGAGAGCGAGCTGCCAGCGCAGCGTGCCGAGGACGAGAGTGGTGGTGAGGTTGCGGTCCGGCGCAGAGAGCGCGTCGACTTCGCGGCCGTGGAGAAACTGGTCACTATGGGCGGAAGGGTCGGCGATTTGTAACAGGATGCGATACGAGATTTGCCGCGCCGGGGCAATCATGGCGGATTAATCCCCGAGGCGCGTGCCGGAGGGGATGGCGTGGCCGCGGAGGAAATCACCGGCGGTCATACGGCGCCGGCCTTCGAGCTGGAGCTCGACGAGTTCCACCCAGGTGCGGTCGGCGCAGGCGGCGAAGATGGTGCCCTGCTCGACGAGCAACGTTCCCGGTTCAGCGGTCCGCGCGCCGGCCAGCTCGGTGGGCAGCATGCGATGCACGGTGAGCTTGCTGCCGTTGAGGGTGGTCCAGGCGCCGGGCCAGGGCTGGAAGCCGCGCCAGCGGTTATAGAGGGTCATGGCGGGGCGGCTGAAGTCCATGCGGCCGTCGTCTCGGGTGAGCAATGGGGCAAGCGTGGCTTTTGCGTGATCCTGGGGACGAGGCTCGATACTGCCCGCGTCGAGAGCGGCGAGGGTCTGCATCATGAGGTCGGCGCCCATTTCGGCGAGAAGCGGGAAGACGTCGCTCGCCAGCATGTAAGGCGCGAGGGGCAGTTCGCGCTGGAGCAGGATGCCGCCGGTGTCGAGGCCCTCGTCGAGGCGCATGGTGGTGGCGCCGGTGGAGTGCTCGCCGTTAGCGATGGCCCACTGGATCGGTGCAGCGCCGCGATATTTCGGCAGCAGCGAGGCATGCAGGTTGATGTTTCCGTGGCGAGGCAGAGCGAGCATCCACGGCGGGATGATGCGCCCGTAGGCTACGACGAGGATGGCGTCGGCGCGGATAGCTTCAAGTTCGGCGCGCAACTCCAGGTTGTTGCGGATTTTTTCGGGCTGGGTGACGCGCAGGCCGGATTGGAGCGCGTCGACTTTGACCGGAGGAGGGGTCAGCTGCCGGCTGCGGCCGACGGGCCGGTCGGGCTGCGTGACGACGAGGGCGATGTCGTGTCCGGCGCGGAGAGCCAGTCTGAGCGTGGGCACCGCAAAGGCAGGGGTTCCGCAAAAGACGAGCTTCATTTCCACTCGCCGGTTTTTTGCAGCTTGCGAATCCTGCGCAGGATGAGGTCACGCTTGAGGGCGCTGAGGCGCCACGGGAAGAGGATGCCGTCGAGGTGGTCGATTTCGTGCTGGAAGGCGCGGGCGAGCAGCTCGGAGCCTTCCAGCTCGATGGGCTTGCCATCGAGATTCTGGGCGCGGACGCGGACTTTGGCGGCGCGCGCGACTTTGTCCCGTATATCAGGGAGGCTAAGGCAGCCTTCTTCCTCGACCTGCTTCCCTTCTCTGTGAACGATCTGCGGATTGACGAGGACGATCTTGTCGTCGGGATTCTGCTGGTTGCTGAGATCGATGACGGTGATGCGTTTGCCGATGCCGATCTGGGGCGCGGCGAGGCCAATGCCGACGGCCTTGTACATGGACTCGAACATGTCGGCAGCGAGCGCGCGCAGCTCGTCGTCGAACTCGGCGACCGGTTCGGTGGGGCGCTGCAGGATGGGGTCCGGATATTTGACGATGGCGCGAATCATGGCAGGAAAGCAGCGTACAGCGCATAGCGAAGAGCCTGTGGTCGGTAGCTTATCGCCGGCTAATACCTCCTGATTTGGTCAACGTAACCGTCGAAGTTACGTTTCAGTTCCTTCAGCGAGTCGCCACCGAACTTCTCGAGAGCGACGCGGGCGATGGCGAGAGCGACCATGGCTTCGGCGGCGACTCCGGCCGCCGGGACGACGCAGACATCGCTGCGTTCATAGGCGGCTTTGGTTTCCTCGCGGGTGTCGAAGCGGACGGACTGCAGGGGGCGGCGGAGGGTCGAGATGGGCTTGAGATAACCGCGCACGACGATTTCCTCACCATTGGAGATGCCGCCTTCGAGGCCGCCGGCGTTGTTGTGCTCGCGGGTGAAGCGGGTGTGCCCGCCGTTCCTCACCTCAGTGGCGTAGCCGATAGCATCGTGAACCTCGGAACCGAAGGATTCGGCAGCGGTGACACCGCGGCCGATCTCGACGGCCTTGACGGCCTGGAGGGACATAACGGCCTGGGCAAGGATGCCGTCGAGGCGCTCGTCCCAGGTTGCGCAGGTGCCGAGTCCGGGGGGAGCGCCGTGGACGACGACCTCAAAGACACCGCCGACGGTATCGCCGGTGCGGAGGATGGCGTCGACTTCGGCTTTCATTTTGGCCTCGGCTTCCGGGTCGACACAGTTAAGGAGGACTTCGTCTTTGGCGCGGAGGGCGGCGATTTCCTGCCAGGAGGCGCTGCGTTCCAGTTCGGCGCGCCCTACACGGATGACGTGGCTGGCTACATCGATGCCCAGCTCCAGCAGCAGCTGCTTGGCGACGGCTCCGGCGGCGACGCGGGCGGTGGATTCGCGGGCGGAGGCGCGCTCGAGGACGTAACGAGCATCAGGAAAGTCGAATTTGAGCGCTCCGGCCAGGTCGGCGTGGCCGGGACGCGGCGAGGCGACGGCCTTGTGCTTCGCGGGATCTCCGGCAGCGACGGGAAGGGAGTCGGTCCAGTTTTTCCAGTCGCGATTCTCGATGGCGATGGCAATCGGCGAAGCGATGGTCTTGCCGTGGCGCACTCCGCTGAGAAAGTGCGCAGTGTCGGTCTCGATGCGCATGCGGCCGCCGCGGCCATAGCCCTGCTGGCGGCGCCAGAGCTCGCGATTGACAAAAGTCTCGTCGATGGGGACTCCGGCAGGAACTCCGGAGAGCAGAGCAATGAGGCTCTCCCCATGCGATTCACCGGCAGTGGAAAAACGCAGCATGCGGTCAGTAATCCGTATTGATTTTAGATGAAATTCAAGATCAGCCCGTCGCCAGCCAGGCGTACTGCGCCTCGCTGAGGGGAACCACCGAGAGCCGGCCCTGTTTCACGAGGGGCGAGGAGGCAAAAAGGCGGTTAGCCTTAATGTCGTCGAGGGTGCGGGGCGTTTTGAGGCTGCGGACAAAGCGGATGCGGACCACGGGCTGCTTCGGGTCGGCGGCATCGACGGAGAGGATCTTGGCGAGACCGACGGCGCGGCGCTCGGTGCCGGTGTGATAAATGACCAGCATCTCGCCACGCTGCAGGCTGGCAAGGACCTTGACCGCCTGGGGATTGGTGACGCCGTCCCATACGGTCTCGCCGTCGCGGCCAAGATCGTCGATGGAGTACGCTTCGGGCTCAGTCTTCAGAAGGCAGGGCATGATTTTTGGGCGCCTCGATTTCGTCGCCGCGGGAGGGGTTGGGAGACGGAACTCTGGCTTCCTCGCTGCGCAGGTAAGCCTGAGTATTGAGCAGGGGGCGCTCGAGGGAGCGAACCCAGTCGGTGAGGTCGGCGGAAGACCGGCCGCCGGCTTCGCTGCGAGCGAATTCCACCTGGACGGTCTGCATCTTGGCGTCGAGGTCGTCGAGGTAGTGGAGCAGGATGGCCTCGGGGATCATGGGGAGCTTCGGCGAGCCGAACTCGTATTTGCCGTGATGGCTCAGGACGAGGTGCTCGACGAGGATGCGTTTGGCAGGGGGGAAATCGGGGATGGCGGCGATTCTGGCCTCGATCATGCCAAGGCCGATGGTGATGTGGCCGAGGAGCTGGCCTTCGATGGTGTAGTCGAAGCTGGTGCCCCAGCGTAGCTCGCGCAGCTTGCCGATGTCGTGGAGGATGACGCCGGTGAGAAGCAGGTCGCGATTGATCCCGGCATAGTGCCCCGCGGCGAGGTCGCAGATGCCGAGGAGGGAAAGAATGTGCTCGAGCAGGCCGCCGATCCAGGCGTGATGCATGCCCTTGGCGGCGGGCGCCTGGCGAAGCGCGGTGGCGATTTCCGGGTCGCGCAGAAAGGACTGGAGCAGCGCCTGCAGGTGCGGGTCGGTGAAGCCGGCGACGCAGGCTTCGAGCTCGGCCCACATCTGGTCGATGTTGCGTTCGGATTGCGGGACGAAATCGCCGAGCTGGTACTCATTGGCGGCGGCGCGGCGGATCTTGTCGATATTGATCTGGAGCTTTTCGTTGTAGCGGCAGACCTGGCCGCGCACTTTGACCACTTCGCCGGGCTCAAAATCGCCGGCGTCGGCAGCGTCCCAGACGCGCGCCTCGATATTGCCGCTGCGGTCGCCGAGAGTGACGGCGAAGTAGCGGGTGCCGTCCTTTTTTGCACGCACCTGTTTGGAACCAGCCACGAAATACCCGGTGATCGACTGGTTTTCGCGGCCGGCCAGATCGCCGACCATTGGCTCTTTCATGGCCGGCTCAGGACTGCGGTGTCGATCCCTGGGTGGATGGAGTGGTGGTGGATGCGGGAGCGGCCCCGGCAGCGGGAGCGGCATTCTGCTGCTGCTCCTTCTTCTTATCCTCGTCAGAGAGGCGGCGCTTAGTACCCTTCTTCGACGGCTTCGCCTTCTTGTGTTTTGAGGTGTCGCCATTCAGGCCGTAAGCTGCGTTCTCGCGCTTATCCTGGGCGACTTCGGCGGAGGATTCGGTGGGCGGGACGAATTTCTTGTGCTTTTTGGAGGCTTTGGCGCGCTGGGCTTTGGCGGCGCGCCCCTGATCCTGGAAGCGGACCTTGCTTTTCTTGGCCGTGGGCGCGGTGTTGTCGATAACCTCGCCGTTGGCGTTGGTGAGGGTCACGCCGCCGTTGGGCTGATTGGCGGCCATCTGCGCGCTATTGACTCCGGCACCGGCGTTGACCATGCGCGTATCGGCAGCGGGCAGGGTTTCGCGCGGAGCCTGCCCGAAACGAATCTTCTCTTTCTTGCCGGGTTTCTGCGTGCGGTTGTCGGCCACTTCGGCGTTGCTGCCGTTCTGAGCATTCACCTTGTCGAGCGTCGGCACGCCGGAGGGAGCAGCACTGCCGGCGGTCTCGGTCTTCTGACGGCGCACGGGTTTCTGGCGGAAGCGAGCGCGCGTTTCATGCTTCTTATGCTTCGGCTGGGGCGGAACGAATGCGGCCTGGATGAACTTCTGCTCGTGGCCGGTGGCGCCGGAGTCGCTGTAGCCGGGGGCGACCTCGATATAGGCCTCATCGCGAAGCTCGGCGAGGTAGTCGCGCAGGGCCGGCTGCATCTTGGCCATGCCGACGGTTTCCTGAATCTGGTTCTGGACCTGAGAGAAGGGCTCCTCGCCGGCGTCCTGGTGCTGGGCGACCTCAAGGATCAGCCAGCCCTGTTTGGTGCGGATGGGAGCGGTCCACTGACCGGCCTTCAGGTCGAAGGTGGCATCCTCCATGACTTTGGGGAGCACGCCGCGCTTGTAGTCACCGAGGTCGCCGCCCTGAGCCGCGGTGGGCCCGCTGGAATCGGCTTTGGCCAGCGTGGCGAAATCGGCGCCGGCCTTGAGACGGTCTTCAAGCGCGTCGGCCTGCTTCTCCGCCTGGGATACCTGTGCGGCGTCTTCGTCGTTCGGCGTGGGGATCAGGATCTCGCTGAGGCGGACCTCCTCGGGACGCACGAATTCGTCCTTGTGCGCGTCGTAATAGGCGCGCATGTCGGAGGGGGAGACGTCGATGTGCTGGGCTACTTCCTGGCTGATGACGTCGGAGGTGATAACGTTCTCCCGGATCTGTTCCCTGAGATCCTCCCAGGAAACACCCTGCGCTTCGGCGGCTTTTTGCAGCGCCTCCATGCTGTCCAGGTGGTATTCCTTGCGCATGTCGTCGAGGCGTTTAATCACCTCGGTGTCGCCATTGATGCCGAGTTCCTTGCCTTTGGAAAGGAGGAGCTGGCGGTCGATGAGGGAGCGGAGAAGATCGCGCCGCTGCTCGTAGAGCTCCTGCTGGGACCAGCTCTGCTGCTGGGCTTCCTGCTCGAGCTGCTGCTCGGCCCGCTCGTAGTCGGAGGTGCTGATGACCTGGTCGTTGACGCGCGCGACGATTGCTTCCACAACGGAGCCGGAGTAGGGCGAGCTCTGCGCCGCGTCGGCGGCGAGAGGATCGTTCTGGGCGATAGCGGGAACGACGGCCAGGGCCAGCCCGGCGGCCAGTATGGCAGGGAGCGACGGAACGCGAAGCATCATAGGGGTCAACGTCTCGATGCGCATGTCCCAAAACCCGCCCGAAAAGCCGAAACTCGGCGGAACGGAGGGCGATTGCGAGTGGGGCTTGCGCTTGAGTCATTGTACAGCCGCGGAGAGGGTCGCGCCGAGGCCGCGGCACAGATGAGCGTGGGCCGGGACGAGTTTGATTTGCATCAACTTGCGGCGGGAACCGCGGCCAGCATGGGCATGCTGCGCAAACGCGCGCCGGTAGCAGCGAAGACGGCGTTGCCGACGGCCGGTGCGACGGCAACAATGCCGATTTCTCCGGCGCCGGCGGAGGGCAGATCTTTGCGGTCGAGCAAAACCACTTCGATCGACGGCGTGTCGCGGAAGCGCGGGACGCGGTAGTCGCCGAAGTCAGGGTTGAGAATCCGGCCATTGGAAAAGCGGATCTCCTCGAACATCGCGCCGCCGAGTCCCTGCACCACGGCGCCCATCGTCTGATTGCGCAGGCCGTCGGGGTTGACGATGGCGCCGGACTCCCAGGCCTGGACAACCCGCCGCACGCGGATCTGTTTGTCAGAACCGACCTCGATCTCGGCGCAGGCCGCGACATAACCGCCCTTGTCCGTGCCACCGGCGATGCCGAATCCGCGCTGCGGCGTGGAGGGCAATTTGCCCCAGCCGAATTGCTGCGCGGCAGCCTGGAAGACGGCGCGGAGGCGCGGGTCAGTCAGATTCTTCAGCCGGAACTCCAGCGGATCGATGTTGAGCTCGTGAGCCAGCTCGTCCATGTGGGTTTCGCGGGCAAAGTGGTTCGCGGTAGCGGCGAGGGCGCGGTAGGAGCCCTGGCGCAGCGGCGGCTCGGAGACTTCGTGAAACTGGCCGGCCCTGGAGGGGACGTTGTAGGGCGTGTCGATCCCGGAAGGTCCGGAGTTGATATTGTGCTGGGCCCAGGCGACGAGGGTGCCGTCGGGTCGCGCTCCACTGCGAATTTCCATGACGCCGGCGGGACGAAAGTAGGCCCAGGTGAATTCTTCTTCGCGGGTCCAGACGAGACGGACCGGCTTGCCGGCCGCTTTGGCCAGGCGAGCCGCTTCGATGGCGCACTCGCCGCTGTGCTTGCCGCCATAACCGCTGCCCATGTCGGGCATGAGGACGCGAACCTGCGATTCGGGGATACGAAAGGTGTGGGCCAGTTCTTCGCGGACGCCGAAGGGCCGCTGCGTGCCGGTCCAAACCGTCAGCCTGCGGCCCGACCACTCAGCAACCGCGGCGCGCGGTTCCAGAGGAGCGTGCGCGATGTACTGGACGGTGTATTGCCGGGTAAGCGTGATGTCGCTCGAGGCGATGGCATGATCGACGGGCGCCACCGCGGCTGCATCGCCAGGTTCAGCGTTTTTCCGGAGGAAGTCGAAGAGCTCCTGATTGGAGATTTGGGGCGGAACCGTCCACGTGGCGGAGATGGCAGCGAGCGCCTGCTCGGCGGCGAACTGGTTGGGCGCAACCACGCCGATGAAGTCGCCATCGCGAACGATTTGGGCGCCGGGAATTTTCTCGGCGGCGGAGATGTCGAGCGAGGCGAGCGTCGCGTGGAAGCCGGAGGGACGCAGGACTTTGCCGTAAAGCATGCCGGGGCGGGCGATGTCGGAAGGATATTGATGCCTTCCGGTGACGAAGTCGCGGCCGTCGGCTTTGGGGACGGGCGTGCCGGCGATTTTCCAGTCCGTGGCGGGGGTGAGCGGAGGATCACCGCTGACGGTTTGCGTGAGTTTTTCGCCGTGAGTGATTTCACCGTAGGTGAGCGACAGGCCGGAGCCGGGAATCGTGACTCTACCCCCGGCGGCGATGAGGGTCGAATTGTCGGTGTTCCAGCGAAGCGCAGCGGCTTCGACCAGCAACTGACGCGCGGCAGCGGCCATGTTGCGGAGTTGCGGGCCCATGGTCGGCGTGGTGCGGCTGCCGAAGGTGCCGGCGTCCCAGGGAACGAGGTCGGTATCACCCATCACCATGGTGATGGAATCGAAGGGGACACGCAGTTCCTCGGCGACGGATTGGGCGAGTGAGGTGCGGATGTTCTGGCCGCATTCGACCTTGCCGGTGAAGACGGTGACCTGACTGTCACCGTCGATGGCCAGCCATGCGCTGATCTGCTGCGGGAGCGGGTGCGCACCCCAGCCGTGGCCGGACTCCTGCGCGGCCGCATCGCCGGCGAGGCAGACGAGCAGACCTCCTCCGCAGAGCCTGAGGAAGTCGCGGCGGTCGAGGGTAAACCAGCGGAGCTTCTCGCTGACCTGCTGGAGGACAAGCTCATCCACGGGCATAGCCCACCTCCATCTCCGCCATCAACGCCGAAGCGCGGCGGACAGCGGCGAGGATGCGCGGATAGGTTCCGCAGCGGCAGAGATTGCCGTCCATGGCGGCGAGGATCTGTTCGTCGGTGGGATGCGGGTGATCGTGAAGAAGCGAGGTTGCGGCGACGATCATGCCGGACGTGCAGTAGGCACACTGGAAAGCGCCTTCTTCAAGGAAAGCCTGCTGCACCGGGCTGAGTCGGCCATTGCGCTCGAGACCTTCAATGGTGGTGATGGCAGCGCCCGCAGCGGAAGCGACGGTGGTGATGCAGGATCGCGTGGCCTGACCGGAGAGCAGGACGGTGCAGGCGCCGCACTGGCCTTCGCCGCAGCCGAATTTCGTGCCGGTGAGCTGAAGCCGGTTGCGGAGGACAGTCAGCAGCGGCTCCTCAGGCGCGGCTTGCACAGAATAGTGGGCGCCGTTCACGAGCAGGGTGAATTCCGCCATGGGCGAACCTCTCTGCCCCGCAGGATACGCCCCGCAATGCAGAGAAGTCAGCGGCAGAGGGCATTGAGCCGGGGAAGAAAATCCACGCGCTTCGGGAGAGGCAGCTTCTTTGCTGCCATGGCTGCCTTCAGGGAGTCCGGGCCGGGGAGAAGCCTGGGATCCACGTCGTATCGATAGAACGGATCCTGCTCGGCCTGCTGAAGCGTGATAAAGATGAAGCCCTGCTGACGATAGAAGCGCAGAAGGCGCGGCAGCATGCGCGCGTCAAAGGCGCCGATGTGCAGGAGCAGGACATAGCGCAGGTCGCGGCCGTAGAGCTGGTGGGCCATGGAGCGGTCGACGCGCAGATCGTCGCGGGCAGCATCCATGTAGCTGGCCTCAAGCCAGCCGATGGCGCGAGTGTCGCCTTTGGTCACACAGCGGGCGTAGGGATCATTCCAGGCGTAATCGTCGAAATTCAGCGTGACACCGGCGATCTTGTAACCGTGCTGGGCGAGAAAGGCGCGGATGCCCATCAGTTTGGCGACATTGTCGCCCTCGGTGAGATACGGAAACCGGAACCAGTGCCAGTCCTGGTTATCCATCTGGAGCCGGATGGAGGGTTCGTTCTTCTCGATGTCCTGCTCGAACTCGGGAAGGGTCTCCTGATCGTAGTTGCTGTGAGACCAAGTGTGATTGCCGAGAAGATTGCCGGCGGCGCGCCAGGCGCCGAGCACGGCGATGGTGCTGGGCTGATCCTGAATGCGCTGGCCGTTGACAAAGCCATATGTGGGCGGAACGTGGGCGGCGTGAAGCGCGCGGATCATCTGGTGGGCGATCTCCGTGCGGGATTCGCCATGGGGAAGTTTGCCCGAGACGGGCAAGTCGTCGACGGTGATGGCGATCTGCTGAGCCCGGGCGAGCCCGCAAACAAGGATTCCCAGAGCCAGCCACCAGCCCCACCGCTTCAGCCGCATCGTGTCACGCTTCCCTTTTCCGTGATGGCAACTTCTGCATTTTAAGATGCACGCGAGTGGGCAGCTACGCGAGCCGGCGAAACAGGATGGTACAGTGGCCCATGGCAAAGTTCACGCGCTTCGTTGTGCCGGTGATCGTATCGGTCTTCGCTCTCACCATACCCGCTGCTTCGGCACAGAACGATGTGGGACTGACGGCGAAGCTGAATGGGATGATTGCCGGATTTCATGGCAAGGTTTCGCTGTGGGCGAAGGATCTGGCGACGGGCCAGACGGTGGCGATCGATGCGGACGAGGCCGTACCGACGGCATCAGACATCAAGCTGGGAATTCTGTACACGGCGCTGGAGCAGATTCGCGCCGGCAAGGTCCACTTCAACGACAAGCTGACGCTGCGCAAGCAGGACCAGGTGCAGGGGTCGGGCGTGCTGCTGTTCTTCGATACGCCCATGACGCTGACCCTGAAGGACGCGCTGACGATGATGATCGCGCAAAGCGACAACACCGCGACGAACCTGGTGATCGACCACCTGGGGCTGAAGACGATCGACGATCAGCTGCTGGCGCTGGGACTGAAGAACACCTGGCTCTATAAGAAGGTGTTCCAGCCGGCCAGCGGGCCGCAGCCTGCGGATCAGCCGCAGTTTGGGCTGGGCAAGACGACGGCGCGGGAGATGGGGTCGATCATGGAGCGTTTCGCGACCTGCAACCTGGGACCGGCGCCGGCTGCACCGGCGGGTGCGAACATTCCGTCGGACCGGGATTTGTGCAACGCGGCGCTGCACATGCTGAAAGTGCAGTTCTACAGGAACAGCATACCCCGGTATCTGGAGAAGCTGGATACGACGGAGGGAGAGTCGGCAGTTGCCAACAAGACGGGCGCACTGGACCACGTGCGCAACGATGTGGGCGCGGTGTTTACAAAGCAGGGAACGATCATCATTTCCGAATTCACCCACGACAACGAGGACACCAGCTGGACACCGGACAACACCGCCGAGGTGCTGATGGCGAAGCTGGCCCTCGCGATCGTCCAGGACTGGGTGCCCGGGACCTGAAAAGAAAAAACAGGGCAACCTAGTGCGCCAGCGGCACGCCTGCAATCACTGCGGCCGGCGAAGCAGCTTTGACCAGGTCGACGGCCACCTGCTCCTTCTGGATCTTGGCTGCCTGGATGATGTCCAGCGCATGGTTCCAGAATGACGAGCCGCCGGAGGCGAGCAAGGCAGCGATAACAGCCGAAGCTCTGGGACGGCCGGCGATGATGGGGATGTGGGTATCCCACGCAATTACTCCGCCGACCGCGGCGGTACACAGGTAGAGACAGCCGCAGCGCAGATTCTCTTTCCACTGTGTGGTGGAGGGAGTGAAGAGCAGCCGGATCACCGGCAGGCTGCCGAACATCTGCCTGAAGATCTCGACGATCCGTTCGACGGCAACGCTGAGGGCCATGATGACGGCCACGAGATTACTGAGATTCATGAATGCACCTGGATACATCGAGCGAACCTCCCCATTGGATTTCTGAACTGCTTGCAAAAGAGGGCGTTGCCGAAGCCGGACGGCGCAGGGTTGAACAGGCAGAAATATGAATGCGAGAGATTCCAGCAAAACTGCACAGGATCGTCAAGTAGCTGGACCAAAAATATCTTTCCAGGCATGGGGCCGGTCCGGCCGCCTGAGAATGCTCGGGGTCAGTCGCGGGTAAGCAGGGCGATCATTTCCTGCCAATCGGGCCATCCGCTGGAGAGATCGGCACGCACGCCGGATTCGTAGTCGGCGTAGTCGAAGCCCGGGCTGACGGTACAGCCTAGCAGCGCGAAACGGCCGCCGGGAACGAGGCGCGAGCCCTGCCAGATGCCCTGGGGAACGACGGTCTGGAGCAGCATGCTACCTGCAGGATCCTGGCCAAGGACGATGCGGCGTCCTGAGCCGCCGGGCGCGAGTTGCAGCATCTCGACCGGATCGCCGAGATAGAAGTGGAACATCTCGTCGGAAGCGAGCCGATGCATCTCAGAGAAGCTTTGCGGCTCCAGCAGATAGTAGATGGCGGTGCCGGCGGCGCGCGGCCCGGCATAGCGCGACGGGAGCGCGGAATGAGGGATGGTCTCCTGGGAGCGCCAGGTTTCCGCAAACCATCCGCCCTCGCGCGGGTGAGGACGCAGGTTCAGCAGCGATTTCAGTTCGGCGGCGGTGATGTCGCGGACCATACCCGGATGCTAACCCAGTCCTGACGAGAAGGACTGTGACAGCGGTTCCTGCAGTCTTCGGGAACCTGGATGCAGGCGTGGTTGTCTATTGCTCAGAAAACACCGGCGAGCCAACCCGCTTGCTGCGCTTCCCTCGCTCTCTCCGCAATCACCGGAGGGAGACCATGTTTGAAGACAGCCTGATGGAGTCGACTGGGCGGATTCGCACGCGGAGCCGGAGGTATGCCGTTGGAACGACGCTTTTGGAAGCGGCACTGGTGGCGACGCTGGCGCTGATTCCGTATTTGTATCCGGACACGCTGCCACGGCGGTATCTCGACCTGCGCCTGATCGCGCCTCCCCCTCCATCTCTTTCAGTTGCGGCGGAGCCGAGAACAACGAATACGACGATGGCGAGTCCGCAGATGCTGGCGACGACGATTATGGCGCCGGCACATATTCCCACGCACATCGCCATGACCGGGGACCAGCCGCCTCAACCGGGGATTCCCGGAAATGTGAACGTCGGCCAGGGAAACGCTCCCCTGAATCTGCCGTGGACCGGAACGGCGATTCAGCCGCCGGCGGTAGAACGGGCGCGCCCTGCGGGTCCGGTGCGGATTTCGGCAGGCGTGGCGGAGGGACAGCTGATCATGCCCATTCAGCCCGAGTATCCGGCGATTGCGCTGGCCACACGGACCGAGGGGACGGTCGTGATCGCCGCGACGATCTCCACCGAGGGACGGATCGAAAACCTCCGTGTGGTGAGCGGACCGCCGCTGCTGATCAACGCCGCGGTGGAGGCAATCCGCAGGGCGCGATATCGGCCGTTCCTGCTGAACGGACAGCCGGTAGAGGTGGAGACGACCATCAGGGTGGAGTTCACGCTGAACGGCCGCTGAGCGGCAGCTCCCTCCCGCCGGGAGATGGAGGCGTTGCGGTACGATGAATCTCGTGCAGGTTCTGGTCTACTCAGCATCCTGGTGTCGCGATTGCCGCGAAGCGAAGCGGTTCCTTGAGACCCACGACATTCCGTATACCGAGATCGACATCGAGGAGACACCGGGCGCAGCGGACGAAGTGTTCGCCAATGTGGGCAAGCGAGCGATTCCGCAATTCGTCATCGATGGAGAGTGGGTGCAGCCCTACCGCCCAGGGCGTGGATTTCTCTACGCAGAAATGTGCAAACGCTTTGGGATCGCCGAGGACGGCGCGAAGCGGAAATTCTCTCTCTTCGGCCGGCGGTAAGAGTTGGTTTTCAGGCGGCCTTCTGGCAGGCGGCAGGATCGGCGACGGTGGGGAGAAAGACCATCATCACCGTGCCCGATCGACGGCGTGAGAGGCCGGAAACGCGGCTGCGGCAGCGAATGGATCCACCCTTTTTCTCGAGCAGGTCTTTGGCGATCCAGAGGCCGAGGCCTGTGCCAACGTCTTTCTTCGTGGTGAAAAACGGAGTGAAGATGCGGCGCAGATTGGCGGCTGGTACGCCCACGCCTTCATCAGCGACGGCGAGGCGAATGCCCGGCACTTTGCTGAACGGATGGCAGGCCTCCCAGGCAGAGATGCGGATGGTCCCACCCTGCAGCGAGGCATCGATCGCGTTGGCGAACAGATTGGAAAGGATCTGCTTGAACTCGCCCATCAGGGAGCGGACGGTGAGCGCGGGCGAGACTCTGCGGAGCACGGTCATATCTTTGTAGCGATACCGGCGCTCGTAGATGGCAAGCACTTCCTCAATGGCGTCGGAAACGCGAATCCTGACGGGAGAGCTGGTGTCGCGATAGAAGCCGAGAGTCTGACGCGCGATGTGAGAGACGCGCTGCAGCTCTTCGTCGGCGGTGACGAGGCAGCCACGGGCGCTTGCGGGCAGTTCGGGGTTGAGGCAGGCGAGATAGATCAGATTCGCGACAGCCTCAAGCGGATTATTGATTTCGTGAGCGACGGTGGCAGCAAGGCGGCCGACGGAAGCGAGCCGCTCGGTGGTGCGCAGCGCAGCCTCGAGCCGCTTCTGCTGGGTAACATCGCGGAGGATTTTCGCGGCGCCGACGATTGTCCCGCTGAGGTCGCGAACGGGAGAGATGGTGAGCGAGACGTCAAGAAGCTCGCCGCCTTTCGTCTGGCGGACGGTTTCGTAGTGCTCGATGCGTTCGCCGGCCTGAATCTTCCTGAGAATCTCGACTTCGTCGCCGTGCAGGTGGGGCGGGATGACGGTGGTAATGGGTTTGCCGATGATCTCGCCGGCCTTCCAGCCGAGGATGCGTTCCGCGGCGGCGTTCCAGCTGGTGACGATGCCATTGAGATCCTTGCTGACGATGGCGTCGTCGGAGGATTCGACGATGGCCGCCAGCTTCATCTGGGCTGCGTCGGCGCGCTTCATCCCGGTGATATCGAGGACAAAGCAGCGGGTGTGGAGGAAATGGCCGTTGTGGAACCATGGATTGGCATCGAGGCGAATCCAGCGGATGGAGCCGTCACCGCAGCAAATGCGGAGCTCGCAGCCCCGGACGGTCGCACCGCCGATAAGGCTGCGCAGAATCTCGTCGGCGGGCCCTGCGTCGGCGACAAAGTCGGCGAAGGGGTGGCCGACATATTCATCGTGCTCGTAGCCGAGCAGCGAGAGCTCAGTCCGATTGGCCCAGAGGACAGTGCCGTCGGGCGCGAGCCAGTGCATGCCGATAACGGCGTTCTCGAGAAAGTCGCGTAACTCGGCTTCGCGGGCGTAGAGGGTCTGCTGCGTCTTGCGGCTCTGGCGCACTTCCTCTTCGAGAGCCTGGGCTTTGAGCTGCCACAGCACGGCGCTGCGGCGGCGCTCGTCATCGCTCATGCTTTCGTATCCCTGGCCTGGGACGATGTGCGTGTGCTCGGAACAAATCCGCTGGATCACAACACCGTCCATGTCGCGCGAGAAGAAGCGGAGCGGCCAGCCGCAGGAGAGATGAAAGCGATGGGTGCGGGCGAGCTCGTTCCAGAGCTCCTCGAGACGAATTGCGGCGCCGGTTTTGCCTTCCTCCCAGAGGACCGCGACCATTTCGCCGAAGGCGGCGACGGGGAACTCTTCGGGCAGGGTCACAGTCGCGGCCTGCTCGAGACGGTTCACCAGCTCGCTGACGGTTGCGGTGAAGCGCTGGGCGTCGGGCCAGCCTTCCATCATGAATGCAGCCAGCGTTCCGGCGGCGTCGAGGGCAAGCCAGCGCCCCTGGCTGGTGAGGCGGGGAATGTCGAAGCCGCGGACGGTGAGTTGACTTTCCAGCGCCTGGAGATGGGCGGGAGTGGCAATGGCCAGGGCTGAGCCGCCCAGAGTCAGGGTCGCGGCGAGGCGCTGCGCAATCTCGGCGACGAGGAGGTCATCGTTCGAATAGAAGTGCGCAGAGTGACTCTGGCGCTCGAGATCTCGACGGCGCGGGGCGGGGGGTATACTCGCCGCCAGATCCGTCTGCGGAGTGTGTTTCATAGGGCCGTGGGACAGTTGCAGAAGTGGGAGCCGAGCAAAATCCCGATTCTGGA
>DATJQW010000062.1:0-7214 GCA_035505395.1 Acidobacteriaceae bacterium | reverse complement strand
TCGCCTGGCATCGCGGTCGCTGCGCTCCGAGAAACCGAACCACACCCTGGCGGCGACGGCGCTGGTCAACGAAGCCTATCTGCGGCTGGTCCAGGCGGACGTGGACTGGCAGGACCGCGCCCATTTCTTCGCCGTTTCCGCTCGTTTGCTGCGCCGGATTCTGGTCGACCACGCCAAAGCCAATCGCCGCCAGAAGCGCGGCGCCGGCGCCGAGATGGTCTCTCTCGATGAAGCGATGGTCGTGGGTCCCGACTGCCTCGCCGGCCTGCTCGAACTGGATGCGGCACTGAAGAGTCTGGCCGCACAGGACGAGCGCAAAAGCGAAATTGTCGAGCTGCTCTGTTTTGGCGGCCTCACCTATGACGAGACCGCCGCGGCGCTGCACATCTCCGCGGCTACGGTGCATCGCGAGTTGAAGCTGGCGCGGGCCTGGCTGCATCGTGAGCTATCGCAGCACGCGTCGTAACTGCTCCCATCATGGTCCACTCGGCTGAACGCTGGCACACCATCGAGTCGCTCTTTCACGAGTGTCTGGAGATGCCGGCTGAAGCTCGCCCGGCCTTCCTCGAAGAGCGCTGCGGAACCGATCTGGAACTGCGGCGCGAGCTGGAAGCTCTCCTGCATTCGGCCGCCCAGCCGCCGGACCTGCTGGACGCGCCGGTGCGGGAAGCCGCTCGCGAGCTGGCCGAAGACTCGCTTCCCCATCTCGTTCCCGGTCAGCGGCTTCGGCATTACGAAGTCCTCTCCATGCTCGGAGCCGGGGGAATGGGCCAGGTCTATCTGGCGCAGGATACGCAGCTCGAACGCAAGGTCGCTTTAAAAATATTGTCGCCGGCGCTCGATCGGGATCCTCGCGGCCTGCGGAGGTTCGAGCAGGAAGCGCGCGCGGCCTCGGCACTGAATCACCCGAACATCCTCACCATTTATGAATTCGGCCGCGCCGACGGCGTGCACTTCATCGCCTCGGAATATGTGGAGGGGCAGACGCTGCGCCGGCGGCTGGGCGAAGGCGCACTGCCCGTCGCCGAGGCGCTGAAGATCGCGATCCAGATCGCCCAGGCTCTGGAGGCAGCGCACGCTTCGCACATCGTTCACCGCGACGTCAAACCCGAAAACGTGATGATTCGGCCCGACGGCCTGGTGAAGGTGCTGGATTTCGGCATCGCCAAGCTCACTCCGGACCGCTCCACAGCGCTGCCTCAATCCGTTTCCCTCGCGCAGTCCCTCTCTGTCAGTCTGGCTGGTCTGGTCATCGGTTCGGCGCGGTACATGTCACCCGAACAGGCGCGCGGGCTGGCCGTCGATGGGCGCAGCGATCTCTTCAGTTTGGGCGTGGTTCTCTACGAAATGCTGGCCGGCGCGGCCCCCTTCGACGGCCAGACCGTCAGCGACGTAATTGCCGAGATTCTGAAAGGAACTCCTTCTCCGCTCAGGGACGTCGTCCCCAATGTGCCTCTCGCCGTCGAAGCACTCGTGAACCGCGCCCTCTGCCGGGATCGTGAGGCGCGGTATCAGACCGCGTCTGAAATGCTCCATAATCTGCAGGCAATTGCCGGCCAGGCGGCTGGAGCGCCAGTACCATATTCATCCGCCTCGCCGCCCGCCTCGGCTGCCCTTCCCGCGGCCACGCCTGCCGGCCTGCACGCACCGTGGAGGTCCCGCAGCGTCCGGATTACCACCGCCGTTTTACTCATCGCGTTCGCCGCGCTGGGCATATGGTTCGTCAGGCACATGCGCAGATCGGCGGCCGCCGGTCAGCCCCCGCGCACGCTCGCCGTCCTGCCTTTCCTGAATCTGCGCCAGGACCCATCCCTGGATTACCTGGGCTTCTCGCTCTCCGACGCCATCACCACGGAGCTGAGCAGCGTCGGCGCCCTCACCCTCCGCCCGTCCTCGTCGGTGGCGAAATACCGCAATCAGATCGTGGATCCCCGCCGGGCCGCAGCCGATCTCCACGTGGACGCGCTGCTCACCGGCAGCTTTCTGAAAGATGGCAACGATCTCCGCATTAACGCGCAGCTGGTCGACGTCCGGGCCAATCGCATCCTGTGGCAGGATTCGATGGACCTGCAGTTCGACCATCTGCTCGAAGTGCAGGACCGGGTATCGAATGAGATCGTCAAGGGGCTTCAGCTGCATCTCTCCCCGGCTGAGGCCCACGGGTTAAATCCGCAGCGGCCGGAAAACGCTGCCGCTTATCAGGACTATCTGCGCGGCATCGATTTCTATTCGCTGGGCGACTATCCGGCGGCCATCGCCATCCTGGAGAAATCTGCGGCCCTCGACCCCGGCTATGCGCCCACCTTCGCGAATCTCGGCAAGGCTTATATCACCAGCGCCACCCTGCGCCTGGGGGGACGCGATCAATACGACCTCGCCCAGGCGTCGCTGGAGAGGGCCATCGCGCTCAATCCCAACCTGGTGGAGCCGCGCATCTACATGGCCAACATGCTCACCGACACCGGCCGCGTCGAGCAGGCCGTTCCCCTGCTGCGAACCGCATTGACCGCCAATCCCAATAACGCTGAGCTGCACTGGGAACTGGGTTACGCCTATCGCTTCGCCGGCATGCTGCCCCAGTCGCTCGCCGAAGGGGAACGGGCGCGGCAGATCGATCCCCAGGTCAAGATCACCAGCTCGGCGCTCAACAGCTATCTCTATCTCGGGCAGTACGAAAAATTCCTGCGCAGCCTTCCCGCGCAGGAGACCCCCTATGTGCTCTTCTACCGCGGACTCGCCGAGTACTACGAAGGCCATACAGCCGAGGCCGCGGCCGACTTCGATCGCGCTTACCTGCTGCAGCCCGCGCTTCTGCCCGCCCGCGTGGGCAAGGCGCTCAGCGAAGGCAGCGCCGGCCATCGCAGCGAGGCGCTGAACCTGCTCGGCCAAACCGAAGATGAGATGGAAGAGCGCGGTGTCACCGATCCGGAGAGCATGTACAAGGTGGCCCAGGCGTTCGCCGTACTTGGCAATCCGGCAGCGGCCCTCCACGCTCTCAGCCACACCATCGATGGCGGCTTCTTCTGCGATGCCTGCTTCACCGCCGATCCGCTGCTCAGGAGCCTGCGCGGCCGGCCTGAGTTCGAACGCCTGCTGGCCGCGGCCGGCCAGCGCCATGACGCGTTCCAAGCGCAATTCTTCCCCAACCGCGCGAACTGACCGGCACGCCCGCCGTCTCCCGGCAAACAACCGTGTTGAATTGCTCCGCCCCGCGTCGCGCCGCACCCTGCAACCCGGCTGCTCTGCGGAATTCTTCCCGCGAGCCTGAGGGAACCGGCCTCAAAAAATCGCTTACATCGGTGAGGGCGCTTCAGTGGTCCCGATCCGCCGGCCGCGCGAGCCCGCCCCGAAAACTCTCAGGTCGAAAGGAGTCTGCCATGCAGATCCGTTTTCACTCCGCAGCTCGTACTGCGATCGTTTCTGCGATCGCCCTCAGTGCAACCTCTCTCTTCGCACAGTCCCGCGATGCGTTTCTGCCCAATCCGGTGCACATGGCTTCCACCCTCCCCACCAATGGCGACGTAAACCCCTACGGCGTCGCTTTCATCGGCAGGGATTTCCAGACCGGCAGCGGTCCGTTGCAGCATGGCGACGTTCTCGTTTCGAATTTCAACAACAGGAACAACCTGCAGGGCACAGGTTCCACGATCATTCGCATTCCGGCCAGCGGCACTCCCACCACCTTCTACCAGGGACCCGCCACGGGTCTCGGCCTCTCCACCGGGCTCGGCACCCTGCAGTATGGGTTTATCCTCGTCACCAATCTGCCCACCTCGGATGGAACGTCGAACACCGCCAGGCCCGGCTCTCTGCTGGTGATCAACAACAAGGGACAGCTGGTGCAGAGCTTCGCCGGCGCGGGCATCAACGGCCCGTGGGACGCAACCTGCGTGGACGAGGGCAGCCGCGCCATTGTCTTTATCGCCAACGCGCTGGATGGCACCATCAGCCGCCTGACGTTCTCCGTGACCGACAGCGGCCTGACGGAGCTGAGCCACGCCACCATCGCCTCCGGCTATATGCACCAGGGCGATCCGGCGGCGCTCTTCGACGCTCCCACCGGTCTGGTCTACGACCGCTCCGGCGACCGGCTGTACGTCGCCTCCACGCTCGATAACGCGGTCTTCGTGGTGCACGACGCGGCGTCGCGCTCGCAGTCCGGCGGCCCCGGCGACATCGTGTATCAGGACAACGTGCACCTGCACGGAGCTCTGGCCATGGCCGAGGCGCCCAACGGCCATCTGCTCGTCACCAATAACGATGTCATCAACGCCGACCCGAATCAGCCCAGCGAAATCGTCGAATTCACAAAATGGGGCGAGTTCGTGAAGGAGATTTCGGTCGATCCGAATCTCGGCGGATCCTTTGGCCTCGCCGTCAACAAAGCCGGCAATGGATCTGCGACCCTCGCGGCGGTGGACGATAACACCGTGTCCATCACCATCTGGACCCTCCCGCTCGATCAATAAGGATCGGTCCTTCTTCCAGCCCGGCCGCTGCCGTCTCGACAACCATCGCAGGCGGCGCGGCCGGAATCCTTGCCGCGGTGGAGTGCGAATTGCCTGTGGCTCGCGGGCAGCCCACCCTGCCGCGCGAGCCTCAGGCTGCGTCGCTCAGTATTGCAGCGGCGTAGACGACGATCCGGTTCCGCTCTTGCCCCACAGCGCCGTCTTGCCCCACAGCGCGGTTTCTCCCTCGGGCGATCCTTTGCCCCACAGCGCGGTCTTGCCCCACAGCGCGGTAGCGCCGTTCGGATCGTTGTTGGTCCAGACCGGCGTCGTGCCCCACAGTGCCGACGAGCTTGTGCCCGATAGGAATGCCCGGCTTCCATACACGCTCGACGCCGACCACGCTCCGGTGGCCGTCCACAACGAGCTCGGATCGGTCACCGCCGTCACCGTGCCCGTCGAGGCGTTGTACTGCGCGATGGGAGACATCGCCGTTCCCGCGGGCACTGAGCCGTTGCGCACCAGCGCGGCGCCCACCGTCTTCGCGATATCCAGATAGCCCGCGCCCACAGTGAACACGTCGTAATTCGCGACGTAGGTGACCCCGCTGTCGCTCACGCTGCTCGTCGCCGGGAAATAGGTGCGGTCGCTGTTCGCCATCAGCAGAGCCTTCACCTCGTCCGGAGTTAGCCCGGGCGCTGCCTGCAGCAGGTCCGCCACCGCGCCGCTGGCCACGCCGGCCGCCATGCTGGTGCCGCTCATGGGGAAGTAG
The DNA here is from genome assembly GCA_035505395.1 of Acidobacteriaceae bacterium. GTDB lineage: Bacteria > Acidobacteriota > Terriglobia > Terriglobales > Acidobacteriaceae > Palsa-343. Next base: position 1,994 of record DATJQW010000062.1, on the reverse strand, counting down.
CTCTGCGACGGACTCTCGTCGCCGTTCTGCTGGTAGAACGAGTACCACGTATAGAAATTCGGGTTATCCACCGCCAGCGGATCGTTGGGGAACTCGAGGCTGGTGACCACGTTGCCCGGCGCCACCAGATCCGGCTTCACCACCTGGTCGATAAACGACGGCCCCTTCGAGCTGTAGCTGGCGATGATGTCGTCGTTGATCTGCGGCGTGTACTGCGTGTTCATCGCGCCCACCGTCACGACATACGGATCGTTGCCGGGCGAGTCGATGGTGCCGTAGCCCTCCGGGTTCAGAGCCAGGTCGCGGCCGTCGTTGCCCGCAGCCACCACCACCACGATTCCGGCCTTCCAGGCCTTTTCCACTGCCTGGCAAAGCGGATCGAGCGTGTAGCTCTCATAGATCGGGCGGCCGAGCGACAGGTTGATCACGCGGATGTTCCAGGTGTTCTTCAGCGAGATCGCCTCGTCGATGGCGCTGATCACCGCCGAATCCGTGCCCTGGCCGTTCTCGTCCAGCACCCGCAGGTTAATGATGTTCGCGTTGGGTGCGGTCCCGCGGAAGGTCCGGAAATACTTTGACCCGCTCGACGCCGAGCCGTTGCCGGCCACCAGACCGGCGACCAGCGTGCCGTGTCCGTAGTGGTCCAGCGCATCGCTCTCGCCGGATACGAAATTCTGGCTGTAAACGATGCGCCCATTCGCGTAGGGCGGATTCTCATTCAGAGCCGACAGCAGCTGCGCCACCAGTTCCGTATCGATCGAGAGCGAGGACCCATTCTTCCCCAAATCGGCCACCGGCGTGATACCGCTGTCGATCACGGCCACCCCGATATTCGTCCCCTGGTAGCCCATCTGCCACACGGCCGGCGCGTTGACCGGCTCTGTCGTATAGGCCGCAGACGGAATTTCTATCGACTCCTGATGCGCGGCCAGCACGCGATCCGGCGAAATGTATTTCACATTCGAGTCGGCCGCAATGCTCAAAAGGCTGCTGACAGGAAGATCCGTCACCAGAGCATCGATCGGCCCCAGTACCAGCTTCACCACCCCGCCCAGCAGGCCGAGCAAGCCTGTCTCTCCGGTCGACGGCGCACTGTAGTACTGGATGATGACCTGAACGTTTCCTGAAGCGGTATCGCTCGCCAGGTCGGGCGAGATCTTGGCGCTCGACTGAGCGCTGGCAACCGTCGCTCCGGTAAGAGCGAGCAGCAAAACAGGCACAAACCACCCGTGAAGACGCGAACGCAGCATCGGAAGTCCTCTCGGCCAGGCCGCATCTCAGCTCCTGGCAAACCGTATGACTGAGGTAACTCTCTGGGAACAGTCGCTTACACACGGGGGATGTGTAACGCTGTAACTCTAACTTTGGAGCGCAGCGCAGGCAATGGCCCAGGAGAGCCATTATTGACGTAACTGAATTGCAGCGCAGAGGTAACTTGCCGCCCTGAAACGTGCCCCGAGTTATCTGTCGAGTTAGCCTGCGACGGCACTGACGTAACCTGTCTCACGGAACTGGGTGCGATAGCGCAGCAGCACTTCCGCAGGCACGGGCAGCGCCTCGAGCAGACGCCGCGTTGCCGGATGCTGCGCGCCGCACACATCTTCAACGTCCAGGCTCTCCACAATCGTCCCCGCGTCGAGCACGGCCATGCGATGGCACAGCCCCAGCACGGAAACGAGATCGTGCGAGACATACAACAGCGATACCTCGTACCTGCGATTGAGCCGCCGCAGTAGTTCCACAATCTGCGTCTGCGTCACCGGGTCGAGCGCGCTGGTGGGCTCGTCGGCTATCAGCAGCGCCGGTTCATGCAGCAGCGCCAGCGCGATCAGCACACGCTGCGCCTGGCCCACGCTGATCTCCGCCGGGCGCCTGCACAGAAAGTCGCGGCTCGCCGGCAGCTGCACCTCTTCGAGCAGCGTGTACATCCGCTCCTTCAGGGCGTCGCCGGCCTTGCTCCGGTGCGCCCGCCACGCTTCCTTGAAGTGCCGCTC
>DATJQW010000061.1:0-13219 GCA_035505395.1 Acidobacteriaceae bacterium | reverse complement strand
TCCGCGAGGTCGCCGCGCACGGAGTTCTGCGGCTGGGCGGGAACACGAGCGAGTTTGCGTGGTGGAAGCCGACGCCTGAATCGGCGGAGCCGGAGCATCCGCAGACGCCGGTGGTGGTTGGGGAGCCGGCGCCGCAGTATTATCCGGTGAGCGCAGAGGCGGTGCGCAACCTGGACGGTTTTTTGCAGGAGACAGGCTGGAGCTGTATTTACGGGATCAATCTGGGGACGAATACGCCGGAGCGCGCGGCCGCGGAAGCGGCATTTGCGGCGAAGACGCTGGGCAAGCGGCTCGAATACTTTCAGGTCGGCAACGAAGTGGATCTGTTCGGACGCCATCTGCGCGATGCTGCGACGTGGAATCCGACGACCTACCTGGAGCAGTGGCTGAAGTTTGCGCGGGCGATTACGGGCGCGGTTCCGGGGGCGCGCTTCGGGATGCCGGACATTGCGGGGCGCATGGACTGGCTGACGGAGATCGCGGCGGCGTGGCCGTCGGTCAAGGACAAGCCGGAGGTGGTGGCGCTGACGCACCACTACTATTTCGGGGGGCCGGCGACGAATCCGGCGGTGAACGTTCCCGCTCTGCTGAGCCGGGCGGCGATGGAGCGCGTGCAGGCGATGGCGAACACGGCTACGGCGGCGGCGAAGGCGATGGGCGTTCCGGTGCGGATGACGGAAGGGAACACGTGCTACCGGGGCGGGAAGCCAGGAGTATCGGACGTGTTCGCGGCGGCGCTGTGGGCGGCGGATTACGCGCTGCTGCTGGCGTCGAATGGCTATACGGGGGTGAATCTGCACGGAGGGTCGGGGCCCTCGGTGGCGAATTCGGTGGGGGGATCGCTGCCAGGCGATGCGCTGCTGCGCGACCAGGGCGCGACCGCGGAAGAGATAGCGTCGCATCCGCACCCGTTTTACACGCCGATTGCAACGTTCGGATCAGAGTATGTGCTGGAGCCGGTGGCGCACGGGCTGCAATTTGGGGAGCTGCTGGCGGGCGGAACGATGCTGGAGGGCGATCTGACCGCGAAGGTGCAGGCGACGGGGGTGGACGCGACGGCGTACGCGGCTCGGATGCCGGACGGTGAGCTGCGGCTGGTGGTGCTGAACAAGGGCGCGGATCGAGATCTGGCCGTGACGGTGGATACGGGGCAGCGGCAGGGAATGGCGCAGACGCGGACGCTGCGCGCGCCGTCGCTCGAGAGCCGAGAGGCGACGATTGCGCCGTCGGCGGCGGTGCGGCTGAGCCATGGCCGCTGCAGCCTGACCGTGCCGAAATCGTCGGGGCTGTGCCTGATGTTCCGGTGAGGTTGAGAACCCGCCGTGCGCGGGTGTTTGCGTGGGTGCAGGTTTCTTACTTCTGCCGGTTTGCGATCGGGTAGCCGGACCAGACGTACTCGAGCGCCTCGGGGAGGGTCTGAAGCTTGACGGCGCGATCGACGTGGCCGGCTTTTTCGGCGAAGACGAACTGATAGTGATAGTGCTTTGCGGCCAGGACCCTGGCCATGTCTTCGTTGGCGACGACCCAGTCGTGCATGTTGTCGCGCATGACGCTGGGGTTGTAGAGATCGCGGTCGCCGACTTCCATCCAGATGCGAATGGGTTTGCGTGGCGAGCGGGGAATGATGGTCTCGTGGAATCCCCATGCGCCGTGGGGCGTCTTCGGGTTCCACGGCCACTGCTGGTTGACGAAAGTGCCGGAGTAGCTGAGGACGCGGCGGTAGAGTTCGGGGTGATACCAGGCCATGATGAAGGCCGCGGCAGCGCCGGAACTGCCTCCCATGGCGGCGCGGCCGTTGGGATCGCTGGTGAGGCGAACGTGGCAGCGGGATTCGGCCTGAGGCAGGACCTCGTGCTCGACGAATTCGGCATAGCGGCCGGACATGGTGTCGTACTCGAGGCCGCGCTCGCTGCCCTGGGCGTCGCCGCCGCCGTTGGCAATGGAGACGGCAATCATCACGGGCAGGCGATGTTCGGCAATCAGGTTGTCGAGCGCGATGAAGAGGCCGGGGTCGGGCCCGTCGGCGCCGACGATGAAGGGCGCGATGCTGCCCGGGACGTATTGCTTCGGCACATAGACGGCGACGCGGCGCGTCCAGGGAGCGGGATGGCTGGTGGGCACCAGCAGGCGCTCGGGATGGCCGGGAAAGGGCGTGCCCAGGGGGCCCGGATCGCGCGCGATGCCGGGGTAGTAGCGGCTCTGGGCGGAGGTCATGGTGAACTCGCAGACGTCGCCTTTGGGGACGCCGGGGTGCTCGATCATTTCCGTCGCGATGGGGTGATCGGGGCCGATGATGAAGTTGCCGTCGGCAGTGGGCGGCGGGACGGTGCCATTGGGAAGCTCGATGGCGGCGACGTAGCCGGGGGTATGCGGACTGCGCGTGGGCGGCGTGGGGTGCAGTTGCTGGCCGGGAGCGAGACCGGCGAAGAGGGCGAGGGCAGATGCGGTGAGCGCTGTGGTGATCCGGCCGGTTTGCATGGTGAGGGAATTTTAGAAGACGCGCCGGGGGATCGACGGCGCCGCGGGTGGCGATGGATGCGCCGGGGTGGAATCGGAAGCTGCTCCGGTCACCTGGCTACGATCCCGAACTTTGCGGAGCGCGGCCAAACAGGGCTGGCGAGTTGGATGGTCATCACGGGGCCCTGCGGATAGATGGGACCTTGCTCCCTGGCGAAAGTTGGAGCATCACCGCGGATGACCCAAAGCTGAATGTTCGGGGGTGCCTTACCGACGAGGGGCGCGACGACCCCGGCGATTCCACCGAGGTCGATTTTGATCTCATAATGAGTCGCTTTTCGACGAGCGCCGGCCACCGAGCAATTTTCTTCGCCTCGGTTCGAGATGACGAGTTTCACCAGCCGCGGTTTGGGCGAGGCAACCAGCATGGAAACCGTGGTCTCCGGGGCATCAGCCCGCATGTTTTCTATCACCAGGGGGACCATTCCGTTCGACAGGTCAGGGGGCACGTCGAGATGATCGGTCTTCACCTCTTCTTTCCCGTCCTTCCCTGTTGAGCGAACCGTAATCTGGCCGCTGCCCGCGTCGATCAGGACATCCATCGGATGAGGAAAGGAAGGCCCCTTTTGAATATGGTGGTCGCTGATGAGCTGGAAGGTGTGGTCCTGCGAGAAGACCGTGGTCTCATCGTCAAGGGAGCCATCTTTGAACCGGAACACCGTTTCCAGGGTGACCCGGTTGCCATCGACGACCTGAATGCTGTCTCCTGAAGCAACCACGCGGCCGGATACCGAACGCAGTTCGAGAAAGCCATGATAGGTGCCCTGCACATAGCGGACAGGCATCGTGTCCGCCTGTGCACCGGGCCGCCATGCGCAGATCAGCAAGGCGATCAGTGACGAGGATCGGAGGCAGCGTGCGAGGAGACGTTCCATGGAGTGTCTGGTCGGAGGCAACCGAGATGATGAGAGACCAGGCGCCGATTACGGGTTGCCCAATCGGAAGATTCAGACTCCGCGAGGGTGCGGTCGCCGCGCGAATGGACGCACCCCAGGACCGATGCGGTACGAGTGGCGGAGTTGCGGCGGGTTTGCATGGTGAGGGAATTCCAGAGGATCGGCCGGGGAATGTTGGCCACCGGTGAGATTTTGCCAGCGCAACGGCGGCCGGAAGCGGTGGCTACTTTACGCTGAATCCGGAGAGGGTGAGGAATTGATGACGATGATGCTGAGTGCCGCAGAGACGCGGGTGCTGGGGGCGCTGGTGGAAAAGGAAACGACGACACCGGAGTACTATCCGCTGTCGCTGAATGCGCTGGTGAACGCGTGCAATCAGAGGAGCAATCGCGAGCCGGTGATGGAGTTGACCGAGGACGAGGTGCGGTCGGCGCTGCGCGGGCTCGAAGACGATGGGCTTGCCGGAGTGGCGCGCGGGGCCGAAGGCCGGGTGACGAAGTACGAGCATCGCGTGCAGGAGGTCTTCAACTTTACGCGGGGCGAGACGGCGGTGCTGTGCGTGCTGCTGCTGCGGGGCGCGCAGACGCCGGGAGAATTGCGCGGGCGCACGGAGCGGATGTACCGGTTTGAGGAACTGGAGGATGTGCTGGCGGTGCTGCAGAAACTGATGCAGTGGGAGCCTCCGCTGGTGGCGGCCCTGCCACGGCAGCCGGGGACCAAGGAGGTGCGGTACGCGCAATTGTTGTCGGGGTCCGTCCACCCCGTCCGCGACGAGACCGTGAACCAGGATGGGACACCCGCCGGAGAATCGGCGAGAGAGGAGCGGTTGCGGCTGCTGGAGGCGGAGGTGGCGCGGTTGCGTGAAGAAGTGGTGGAGCTGAGGGCGACGATCGAGGACATGAAGGCGGAAGAGGGCCATCCCTCAGGGGCCAAAGCCCAGGGCATGTAAGCGGCTATCGGCACGGCGGAAAGCGGAGTCCCTGCGAAGCGCTCAGTTTTCCGCTCCATGCGCATCACTCATACGGCCTGTCGGGGGAGAGGCCGAGACTGGCGATTTTGCCGTCTGCGCGGAGCCGGACTGCATGAGGGTGTGCGCGGTAACGGGGACGTTCAGCTCAATATCGGCGAGGCCGTAGCCTTTGGCGAGCAGGACGCGCCCGCGGCTGTAGACACCAACTTCGAGGCCGGGAATGCGCTGGCGGATTAACTCGGACTGCACGAACTGGTCGATGGCGGCGGTCTGCGCGGACGTCAGCGCGGCGCGTGGAGAAGGGTTCGGCGAGGACATGGGCCGGGCCAGCAGGGATCCTGAAAACGCCAGAAGAGCAAGCAAAGCGGAGATGGGGCGCATCGCGGCAGGTCTCCGGGAAAGGGCGTTGGTGAGTGGGGGCAAGGATAGCAATGAGGAAGGAATGGGGGCAAACGCGGGGCTTGCTGCCGGGCTGGACCAGGCAGTCATCGACCTCCGCCCGGAAGGGTGTGCATGACGGGCGGAGGACGATGTTTCGTCAGCAGCGGACGATGCTCGGCGAGGCGAGGCCTTTTGTGGCGTTGCGGGTGTCGATGACCAGCTGAGATTCGCGGACGATGCGCGGGTAATCGTAGCTGGAGTGGTCGGTCACGATGAGAACGGCGTCGTATTCGGCGAGGTTGTCGAGCGGGGTGCAGCCCATGTTGAGGGCGTAGTGGCGGCCCTGCCCGACGCGAGCGAAATAGGGATCGTTGTAGGCGACGGCGGCGCCGCGGCGGCGGAGCAGCTCGATGATGGTGAGGGCGGGGGACTCGCGCAGGTCGTCGATGTCTCTCTTATAGGCAATGCCGAGGATGAGGATTTTGGCGCCCTGGAGGGGCTTGCGGCGCTGGTTGAGGGCCTCGCCGGTCCTTTCCACGACGTAATACGGCATTTGGGTGTTGATTTCGCCGGCCAGCTCGATGAAGCGGGTGCGGAAATCGAACTCCCGGGCTTTCCAGGAGAGATAAAACGGGTCGATGGGGATGCAATGGCCGCCGAGGCCGGGGCCAGGATAGAAGGCCTGGAAGCCGAAAGGCTTGGTTTTGGCGGCATCGATGACCTCGAAGATGTCAATATCCATGCGTTCGCAGAGCTGCTTGAGCTCGTTGACGAGGGCGATATTGACGCACCGGTAAATGTTTTCAAGCAGCTTGGTCATCTCGGCGGCGGCCGGCGAAGAGACCGGAACGGTGCCGCTGAAGATGCTGCCGTAGAGAGCGCAGGCCAGCTGGCGCGAGACCGGACCGGCGGCGCCGATGACTTTGGGAATGTCGCGGCGGGCGACGGTATCGTTACCGGGGTCTTCGCGTTCCGGCGAGAAGGCAGCGTAAAAGAGGGGAGCTTCCGGGGCGGCGGCGGAGCCGGCGGACTCCGCGCAGAGGCCGGCAGGATTGCCCTTGTTCAGAAGCGGAATGAGCAGCTCGCCGGTGGTGCCGGGGTAGGTGGTGCTTTCGAGGATGATGAGCTGGTGAGGGCGCAGATGCGGAGCGATGGCGGAAGCGGTGCCGGTAATGTAGCTGAGGTCGGGCTCGTGAAATTCATTGAGCGGGGTGGGAACGCAGATGATGACGGCGTCGATGGCGGAGATGGCGGCGTAGTCGCCGGTAGCTGAGAAACCGCGGGTGCGGGCCGCCTGGATCTCCGCGGCGGGGATGCGCACGATGTAGGAATTTCCGGAGTTCAGTGCGGCAACTTTGACGGGATCGACGTCGAATCCGGTGACGCGAAAGCCCTCCTCGCTGAAAAGGAGGGCCAGGGGAAGGCCGACGTAGCCCATGCCGACGATGCCGATGCGAGCGGAGCGGTCGGCGATCCGGGCGAGGAGGCCGCGAGCGGCTTCAGGGAGCTGAGCAGAGGAGGTGGACGCACCGGTCATGTGTATTCGATTCTAAAGACAGCGGCGCGGCGCGGAAAGGGTTTCAAAATGGCGCACCGATCCGTTACCTGCGTGCATTTGACACTGCGACGGTGACGATCTTAGGATGCGGGCCGCATTCGATACTGGGAGCCACCGCGAGCCCGTTGGCGGCGAAGGTATCTTGAGGAGCTGCAAACCTGGGATGGGGCCCTGATCTCAGGCCCTGCGGCCATTCAGAGGAGGTAGCGGAAATTTAAACATGCGGAAGGCACGAAATTGTTGTATGTTTCAGGTGGAGCACAAAAGGCAGATTCCACGTTCGCACGGGAGCGCGAGTGCTCCGAAAGTCGTGAATCTGCACCCCTTCGGTCATGCAGCGTTATCCCAATTGCACGATTTGTATTGCAAATTTCTGCTTAGCGTCTGAGAGATGACAGTTTCCGGGTTCTGATCGAGAAACCGCCGGTTTGTCACAGGGACGGGTCTCCGGCCAGTACGGAGTCCGAAGAGATCGCGCAATGGCCACGTCGGAATATTTGAGGAACGAGAGTTCGTCGAGACCAGAAGCCCCCGCTCCGATGCGCCTGCGTGCTGTCGGCCGGCATTCCGGGGTGCGGCAGTCGGCGGCCGCGGCGGCGCTGACCATGGCCAACGACGTGCTGATGATCCTGGGCGCTTTCGGTCTGGCGCTGTTGCTGCGCATGGAGCTGGCCGAGCGGCTGACAACGCTGGTGAGCGGCAGGGGTTCGCTGTGGGCGACCCCGTCGGACGTGTTTTACCTGGGATGGTTCGTGCTGGCGTACATCCTGGTGGCGCGGCGCTACGGCCTGTACAGCGCGGTTCCGGTGGGCAGCGGAATCCACGAGCAGCGGCTGGTGATGCAGGGCTGCCTGAACGCGGGCCTGCTGCTGTGCGGGATGCTGTACATGTTCCACGCGGTGGAGATTTCCCGGATTCTGGTCATCCTGCTGGTGATGACCTCGTCGATGATGCTGTGCCTGTGGCGGGCGGCGCGGCGGCATTCGCGGTTCCGGCAGTTCGAAGAGGGCATCGATCTGCGGAACGTGATGATCCTCGGAACCAATCAGCTGAGCTGCGCGCTGGCCAGGCACATCGAGGGCCACCGGCGGCTGGGATACCGCTTTGTGGGATTCATCGGAAAGCCCGGAACGCCGATGAGCGGGGAGATTTCGCCCACCCGGGTGCTGGGCGGCCTGGAAAGACTGCGCGCGCTGACGCGGCAGTATTTCGTCGACGAGGTGGTGATCGGGGAGTTTTATCCCACCGAAGATGCGGTGCGCCTGGTGCAGGACGCGCGCGATCTGGATATCGACGTGCGGGCGATCGCCGGATATTACGGGGATCTGACTACGAACGCCCCGGTTGAATATCTGGGAATCTTTCCGGTGGCGGCGCTGCACCGGCGGCGGCCGCGGGTGGTGGGGATGATCGCCAAGCGGGCGATGGACATCGTGCTGTCGGCGCTGGCGCTGTTTGCGACCGCGCCGCTTCTGCTGATCATCGCCCTGGCGGTGAAGATCGACAGCCCCGGTCCTGCGTTGTATGTTGCCGATCGGATCGGGAAGCGGGGAAGGAACTTCCGCTGCTTCAAATTCCGCACCATGGTGGTGAACGCGGAAACGATGAAGCCGGAACTGGCGGCGCTGAACGAGCGGGACGGCATCCTGTTCAAGTGCAGCAACGATCCGCGGGTGACGCGGCTGGGCCGGTTCCTGCGCAAATACAGCCTGGACGAGCTGCCGCAGTTCCTGAACGTGCTGCGCGGCGAGATGAGCATCGTGGGACCGAGGCCGCCGATCGCCAGCGAAGTGGAGAAGTACGAGCTGGAGCATTTCCGGCGGCTCGAAGTAACTCCCGGACTGACGGGGTTGTGGCAGGTGCAGGCCCGGCACGATCCCTCGTTCGCGAAGTACATCGAGCTGGACACCGCTTACGTGGAGAACTGGAGCGTGTGGCTCGATGTGAAGATCCTGCTGCGAACCGCCAGCGTGGTGGTGCAGGGTACCGGAACCTAGAACCGGTTCATCTCCAGGCTGGCTGGATGGCAGCGGCGTGTGATGCCTGATTGCCTCCAGGCGCCAAAACATTCTCGTTCAAATCATCTCCAGGCAAAGTTACGGTTCGCCGGATGCGACGCGCAGGCGGCGGGCCGTTGGCGCGGCTATCTTTTGGCTGTGTTACCGAAATGCCGCTGGAATTCCGGCCAGAACTGCTACTTTACCGGCAGGCTCGCGTCCTTTCCTGCTGAGTTTCCGTTCACCCCCCAAATGAGCCGCGACGACCCTTGAGGGAGATCCATGCGTCGGCTCCGGGTCGTGTTCCTGATCGAGAACATGTCTTTTCCGCGCGACCCACGAGTTCGACGGGAGGCGGCTGCGCTCCAGCAGGCGGGATGGGATGTTTCGGTGGTTTCTCCAAAGGGCGCGGATCACGATTCGCGCATGTTCGAGGCGATCGACGGCGCGAAGGTGTACCGCTATTGGCAGCCCTGGCGCGGCAAGAGCATCCTGGGCTATCTGCTGGAGTACGGATGGGCGATGGCATGGACCTTCGCTCTGACCTGCTGGATCGCAGCAACCGATGGTTTCGAAGTTCTTCACGCGGGAAACCCTCCGGACCTGTTCTGCCTGATTGGGTTTCCGTTCCGATTGCTGGGAAAGCAATTTGTCTTTGACCAGCACGACCTTTGCCCGGAGCTGCTGGCGTCACGGCTGCAAGGAGCGCGCGGGCTGCGAAGCCTGGTCTGTTTGTTCGAGAGATGGTCATACAGGCTGGCGAACCTGGTGATTGTGACCAACCAGTCGGCCTATGACATCGCACTAGTGCGCGGAGCCAGCGAGGGAAGATTATGCGTCGTGCGCAACGGGCCCGAGCTCGATTCTCTCAGCGACGCCGAAGTGCGCCCGCAGCTGCGGGAAGGGGCAGAGTTCCTCGCTCTCTATGCCGGCCACATCTCCCCTCAGGATGGCGTTGACCGCGTGGTAAAGGCGGCTCATTATATCGCTCACATTCGGGGCCGAAGAGACATCATGTTTGCCATCCTCGGCGAGGGAGATTCCGTCAGAGAACTGCGGCAACTTGTCCGTTCCCTGCATCTGGAGCCATTCGTCGGTTTTTGTGGATGGGTTCAGGGGGCCGACTTTCACAGCTACCTGGCAACAGCGGACGTCTGTTTGTCGCCGGAGCCGCCCGAAGACTTCAATCAATGGTCGTCCTTTATCAAACTGACCGACTATATGAGTTACGGCAAGGTGACGGTGTGTTTCGATGTGCTGGAGTCGCGGCGCACTCTGGGACCGGCCGGCGTGTTTGTGGAGCGCGACGACGCCGCGCTTTTCGGAGACGCGATCCTTCGGGTCCTCGATGATCCCGATGGCCGGCGCGAACTGGGCGCGATCGCGGCCACACGCCTGCGCAGCTCCTTCCACTGGGGCCTGTCGCGCAGAGCGTTGCTGGACGCCTATGAGACAGTGATTCGGGAAGGATCCCTTCTTTCTGCCGGTGAAGCCAGCGATGCGGTGCCGGCTGCGTGGAGGGAGAACTGAGGCGGGGCGCAGCGCATCCGGCCTGCAGGGCTGCGCTGAGGGCTGGACAAGAACTTCGAAGTCAAGCAGACTGGATCGCAAGATTAACGGCAGAAATCCGCTCAGCTGCTGTCGCTGCTGGAGTTTGTCTGCCCACTTCCGGAGGTCGAGTTGAGCCAGTTTCAGCGCAGGATGTGCGTCCTCGCCGTGGGGGCGTTGTTTATTTGTGGATTGCAGACGGTTCGCGCACAGGAGCAGCGGCGCCCCGACGATCAACAGCAGCATCAGGGCGACGCGAACAAGACGGAAGCCCCCATCCCGCCGGAAAAGAGCTCGGTCACGCATCACGACATGACGCTCAACGGGCAGGCACTGCATTACACCGCGACAGCGGGAACGCTGCTGATTCGCGACGGCGAAGACGATCATCCTTACGGCAGCATTTTTTATGTGGCCTACACGGTGGACGGCGCGGATCCGAACACCCGGCCGGTAACCTTCCTCTACAACGGCGGTCCGGGGTCGGCGACCATCTGGCTGCACATGGGTTCGGTGGGGCCGGTGCGGGTGGTGACCGACAGCCCGGACGCAACGGGACCTGCGCCCTACAAGCTGGTTTCGAACCAGTACAGCCTGCTGGACAAGACGGATCTGGTGTTTGTGGACGCGCCGCTGACCGGCTTTTCGAAGGCGGTGGGCAAGGGAACGGACAAGGATTTTCGCGGCGTCGATCAGGACATCAAGGCGTTCGACAAGTTCGTGATCCGCTACGTGACGGTGAACGGGCGCTGGAATTCACCGAAGTATCTGTTTGGCGAGTCGTACGGCACGCCGCGCTCGGCCGGTTTGGCGGATGCGCTGCAGAACGACGGCATCTCGCTGAACGGAGTGATCCTGCTGTCGTCGATCCTGAACTTCAACGACGGGGCGCCGGGACTGGACGAGGACTACATCGGGACTCTGCCCTCGTACGCGGCGATCGCCTGGTACCACAACAAACTGCAGAACAAGCCTGCGGATCTGAAGGCGTATCTGGAGCAGGTGCGTGCCTTTGCGAACGGGGAATACGCCGCGGCTCTGCGCCAGGGCGATCTGATCTCGGCGGAGCAGCTGAACGATGTTGCGACGAAGGTGGCGCAGTACACCGGACTGCCGGTGCAGTATGTGAAGGACGCAAACCTGCGCATCAATCCGTCGCGCTTCCGCAAGGAACTGATGCGGGATGACGGCGATATTCTGGGCCGCTACGATGCGCGCTTCGAAGGGACGGACGTGGACAACGCGGGCGAGTTCCCTGGGTACGATCCCTCGGACACAGGGATTGCCGGCGCCTTCGTCTCGGCGTTCCACGACTACCTGGTGAACGAGCTGAAGTGGGACACGACCGACACCTATCATGTGTCGACGGAGTCGGAGGTGCCATGGGATATGTCACACCGGATGCCGGGCATGCGCTTCTTCGGCGGCGGCGGACGGGGCGGCTCGCCTTATCTGGCCGGCGATCTGGCGGACGCCATGCGGAAAGATCCGAAGATGAAGGTCTTTTCGGCGAACGGGTACTTCGATCTGGCGACACCGTTCTTCATCACCGAGTACGATCTGAACCACATGATGCTGACGCCGGAACTGGCGAAGAATGTCGAGTTCGGCTACTACCCGTCGGGTCACATGGTGTACCTCAACGTGGATGCGCTGAAGTTGTTCGTGCACGATCTGGACGGCTTCTACGATCAGACGGATCATCACTAGGAAGGCAGCGGGAAAGCGGTTCGCTCAAGAACGGCTAGCGTAAATGCGGTTAGCGAAGAAGCGGTTCGCTGAACGCCGGTTCGAAGAAGCAGTGGGGCAGCGAGGGGAGGAATTCCTGGCTGCCCTGTTTTGTTCCGGTGTGGGTGCTGAGAATTGTCTGGACGTGACGGCGGATACAGCGCGGTAGTGGGTGCGCGGGATACCCTTGATCCATGGCCACGGCGCAGATTCACGAGACGGAGCGGACAGGCGGCGGACGGCTGCGTGGGGCACAGTCCGTGCTGGAGCGCGGCATCGAGCAGCAGGCATTTCCCGGCGCTGCGTGGGGCGTATTGCACCGCGGGGAGTTGGTAGCGCTCGACGCGGTGGGGCGATTCACGTACGAGGAGACAGCGCCGGCGGTCGAGCCGGAGACGGTCTTCGACCTGGCGAGCGTGACGAAGGTGGTGGCCACGACGTCGGCAGCGATGCTGCTGGTGGATCGGGGGCGGCTCGAGCTGGATGCGCGGCTGGGCGATATCCTGCCGGGATTTGTGATCGGAATGGAGCCGCATTCGGGCAAGGAGCGGGTGACGCTGCGGATGCTGCTGGCGCACACCTCAGGCTTGCCGGCGTATGTGGAACTGTTCAGGACCTGTACCACGCCGGAGGCGATGCTGCGGGCAGCGCTGAAGCTGCCGCTGGAGGCGCAGCCGGGCACGAGGACGGAGTACTCGGACATTGGTTTTATGCTGCTGGGCAAAGCGATCGAGGTGTTGAGCGGCGAGGCGTTCGACGCGTTGTGCGCGCGCGAAATATTTGCTCCGCTGGGACTGGAGTCGACGAGGTTTGGCCCCAATGCGGCGGGGCGCAGTGCGATTCCGCCGACGGAGAACGACACCTGGTTTCGCGGACGCGTGATCCAGGGTGAGGTGCAGGACGAAAACGCGTCGGTGATGGGCGGCGTGGCGGGGCACGCGGGGGTGTTTGCCAACGTGCGCGATCTGCTGGAGCTGGCTGCGTGCCTGATGGCTCGGGGAAAGACTGCGGAGGGTCGGCAGCTTTTCCGGCCGGAGACGGTGGAGCTGTTTACAACCCGACAGGAATCAGGGCGCGCGCTGGGATGGGACGTGCCGAAGGAAACGGGATCGTCGGCGGGGAAGTATTTTGGGCCGCTGTCGATCGGGCACCTGGGATACGCGGGAACGTCGATCTGGATCGATCCCGAGCAGGAGCTGGCGGTGGCGCTGCTGACCAACCGCACGTGGCCCGACCGGTCAAGCCAGCGGATCAAGACAGTGCGGCCAGCGTTTCATGACGCGGTGGTGGAGGGGTTGCGGTAGGGCAAGACCGAACTTCAGCAAAAAGACCCTCGCCGAGCCGAGGGTCTTTGGCGTTCGGACGCCGTCAGTAGATCCGGAAGTTGACCTCGATGTTGATCTCCACCGGGACCGCGTGGCCGTGGAAGATGGCCGGCTTGAATTTGTACTGGCGAACCGCCTCCATGGCTTTCTCGTCCAGCCCCATGCCCAGCGGGCGCACCACGTGCACCTGCTGCGGATTGCCCTGCGCGTCGACGATCAGGCCCACGATGCAGATGCCCTGGTACTTGGCGCGGCGCGCCTCGTCGGAGAACTCCGGATCGGGCGCGTAGAGCAGCACC
>DATJQW010000060.1:0-43589 GCA_035505395.1 Acidobacteriaceae bacterium | reverse complement strand
TGACCGGGCAGATCACGTTCTAGGTTCCGAGGGTCCCGGGCTTTCCGACCCTGTCGCGGCTGTCCGCTGCTATTCTGCAGAGGGCAGCCGCGAGGGTGACTTCGGATGTCTTATGAAAGAGGTTCGAAGGTGCGCGGTAGCCGATCATGATCCTCGAAATCTGCGTAGATTCGGTGGAATCGGCAATGGCGGCGGAACGGGGCGGAGCACAGCGGGTCGAGCTCTGCAGCGATCTGCTGGAGGGCGGTATCACTCCATCGGCCGGCCTGATCTCTCTGGTCCGGCGCAGGATCAGCATCGATCTGTTTGTGATGGTCCGCCCGCGCGGTGGAGACTTCGCGTACACCCGTGAAGAGTTCGAAGCGATGCGGGAGGACATTCACCAGGCGCAGAAGCTCGGCGCCGACGGGATTGTGCTGGGGGTGCTCGACGAACATGCGCGCGTCGACGTTCGCCGCACCCGGGACCTGGTGGGTCTGGCGCGGCCTTTGCCGGTTACGTATCACCGCGCCGTGGATATGACCGCAGATCCGGAAACGGCGATCGACGATGTTCTCGAGGCCGGTGCGGCCCGCGTGCTAACCTCCGGCGGCGCTCCCAGCGTGATGCAGGGGCTGGCCAATGTGGCGCACATGGTACGGGCAGCCAGGGATCGCATCGCGGTGATGGCGGGGGGCGGTCTTACGCCGCAGACGCTGCCGCGTGTGGCCGAGGCCACCGGTGCGACTGAATTTCACGCGAGCCTGCGAACGGCTTCGCCGAGCCCGGTTGCCTTCCACAGGCAGGGCGTGCACATGGGCGAGATTCGCGATCGCGAGTATCTGCGTTTTACCGTCCACGAAGAAAATGTGCGCGCCATGGTGAAGGCACTGCAGAACGTTGCCGATCGGCGTGCAGCGGCGAGAACAGGGTGACGGGCTGCGTGCCGCGATAGAATCTCGACAATCCCATGTCGCTGAAAACGGAACAACGGGCCAAAAAAATTCTGCAGGTGCTGCTGCAGCACGGCAATGCCTCGGTGGAAGAGCTGGTGGGGCTGCTGGGGGCATCGGCGCCGAGCGTGCGCCGCGACCTGGCGCGGCTGGAGAAGCGCAACCTGGTGCATCGCACCCACGGCGGGGCGCGGCTGGCCAGCCAGATGCAGTACGAGGCCTTCCGCTTCGATTCGTCGTTTCACGAGCGCGAGGGGCGCTTCACGGAGGAGAAGCGGCGGATCGGCCTGGCCGCCGCGGAACTGATCCGCGAGCACGACACGGTAGGCTTTACCGCGGGCACCACACCGACGCAGGTGGCGCGCTGCATCCGCCATCGCAGCTCCATCCACATCATCACGAACGCCGTGAATATCGGCATGGAACTGAGCAACCTGCCCGCCCTCCACGTCACGCTGACCGGCGGGACGATGCGCTGGGCAGGCGCATTCTCGCTCACCGGACCGACCGCCATCGAGATGCTGAGCGGCGTCTTCATGGACAAGGCGTTCATCGGCGCGACCGGCGTCGACGCGCTGCGCGGAGCGACGACCATCGAGCCCGATGAGGCCGCGGTGTTCCGCGCCATGGTGCGGCAGTCGAAAGAAGTGATCGCAGTGGCGGACTCGAGCAAGATCGGCATGGTCAGCCCGGCGCTCATCTGCCCGGCGGGCGATATCGACGTGCTGGTGACGGATTCGGGCATCGCCCCGGATGCCCTCGAAAGCTTCCGCAGCCGCGGGACCAGGGTGATCGCGGTCTGAGCCGGAGAGATCGTATCGGGAAGACCCCCCTCCCCCTGCCTGTCTTTAGCCCCTGACTTATTTTCAGCCGGTTAGCGCTGCCTGCTGTTGGGGATCGCTGCCAGGCATCAGATTCCAAGTCAGTTCGGCTCGGCCGAGGTTTGAATCAAACTCGGCCGAGGTTGATTCAATCTCGGCCGGGGTGAGGCTGAATGATTGCAGGCGTGTCACTTACCGCTCGGCCGAGTTTGACTCAATCATGGCCGAGTGTGAAGGGATCTCGGCCGAGAATGAATCAATCGCGGCTGAGTTGAGGCAAGGCAGCGGAGAAAGGCCGCCGAGCTGCTGCGCAGATTGCGGGTCTTCCGCAACGCGCCGAGAGGATTGAGAAAGATCGTCTGCGAATCTCCCTGAGGAGAAAAAGGAAAGGGATCGTCGCGAGAGACGATCCCTTCCATGTTCGAGCTTAGGCCAGGCTCGGATAACAGGTCAAGGAAATAGAGCAGGGGCGCGGTTACGAAAGTCAGGCAGATTCATGATCAGGTTGTGCGGCCGGCAACAGGAGGCGCGTGCGGCCGGCGGCAAAAAATCAGGCGCGCTCATCGCGCGCCTGCAAGGAGGTTCCCATTGTGCGAGATCAGAATCGGTAGTGCATTGAGACCTGCATGATGCGCTGCGAGGAATTGGTGCCGGTGATCTGCCCGAAGATTCCGGGATAGGCGGCATATTCCAGCTGCGAATCGGGCGGCCCATAGCTGGCGATGTTCAGAGCGTTGAAGGCATCGCCGCGCAACTCGAGGGACTGCGACTCCGCGATGTGGAAGGTCTTGAAAGCGGAGAGGTCCACCTGGCGGAAGCCAGGCGCGCGTTCAGAACCGTTTTGAGCGTTGCCGAATCCGTTATAGGACTCGACGCCATAGGCGCAGGTGCCGTTGTCGAAGGTGTTGCCGTTGGGGTCAAAGCCGATGCAGGGCGTCGCGGAGGGATCGGAGCCGAACCAGTCCTGTACCGTCCGATGCCGGATGCCCATGGGCCTGAAGTGGATCGCATGAGCGGCCCAGCTGTTCACGTAGTAGTCCTCGTAGGAGTACATGGTGAGCGGGAAGCCCGAGTACATGACCACTCCGGTGGAAACCTTCCAGCCGCCGATCGCTTCGTCGAGACCGTGGTTGATATTGCTGCCGAACCTCATGCCTCGCCCGAAAGGCAGGACATAGGTTGCGTAGCCGTTGAAAGCGTTGCGTGCATCCTGGCCGGCCGGTCCGTAGTCGCCACGGGGATTGCGGAAGTCCTGAAGGAACGAGGACGCCTCGGCGACGCCGCCGACGCCATAGAAACCGGCGTTGTTGGTCATGGCCTTCGCCCAGGTGTAGTTGAAGGTGTATTCCAGACCGCTGCCCATGCGATGACGGATAGTAGCCTGCATGGCGTTGTAGTTGGAGTAGCCCTCCGACTCGGTGACCTGCAGGTTACCCCAGTTGCCGACCAGCCCACAGGCAGGAGCAGCCGGTGCGATGGTGCCGCTGCAGTCGCCATCCGCCAGCACTCCTGAAGCCGAGGTAAAGAACTGATCGGCTTCCTCGGGAATCACGAGGTGCTGTCCAAGCTCGCCGACATATCCAAGCTGAGCGGTGGTGTTGCCGCTGATCATGACCTGCCAGCCCAGGTTGAACTGCTGAATCAGCGCCGGCTTCAGATGCGGGTCCCATGCCTGGTAATTGAAGTAGCTGACGGAAAGCGCGCCGGGCCCGAGGCTGAACCCATTCTCAACCGGCAACGGTGCGAGGCCGCTGCTGGTGGTGGTGGGAGGGGTGGGAGATGCCACGAAGCTGCCCTGGAAGGGCGCATTCATCGTCATTCTCCAGTTCAGTCCTGTGCCTTCCAGATCGTCGGTTATTCCGTATCCGCCGCGGACGACAAAGCGCGGAGACACCTGCCACGCAAAACCCAGGCGCGGCATGAACTCTCCGTAGAACGGGCTGTAGAGAGCGCGGCTGTTGCCATCCTTGCCGGCGAACTCGATGCCGGCGGCGGTAATGTCGTTCATGTTCGAGAGGTCGACGCTGGCTTCCTTGTTATTCACCTCATAGATGGGCTGGTCGTGGGCGTAGCGCAGACCCAGATTCAGCGTGAGGTTGTGGCGGAGGCGCCAGTCATCCTGCACGTAGTAGGCATTCCGGTACTGGCGCTGTCCGTTGTCGCCGGAAACGCCGCCGACCGCTGCGCTGGAACCCTGGTCGAGAACGAAATCGGCAAAGGAATAACCCGGCGAGCCGGTAAGGCCGTCGGCGGTGTAGTTGCCGGAGTAGTAGAAGCCGCCAAGCGCGCCGGAGTTTCCGGAGTAATAGGTGTTTTGCTGGTAGCGCATGATCTGCGCGCCGAACTTGGTGGAGTGGGTGCCATGCTGCCAGGTGAAGTCGTCGCCGTAAAAGAAATTGTTCTCGTGAAACTCGGTGACGATGGCGGTTGTGCCGATGTTGGACTCGACGCCGGCAAACTGCATCTGGCTGAAGCCGGGGAATGCCTGATCGGCGAACGGCAATCCGATGGTGTTATCCCCGTTCGTGCTGAACAGACCGGTCGGGTCGGTGGGAACGCCCTGATCGACCACCGTGCGGGTGACGCCTGCCCGGAATTCATTCATCAGGTTGGGCGAGAAAGCGTGCACCCAGTTGGTCACAAAGCTCTGGAAGGGGTAATCGTTGACCGAGGGGAAAGCGGTTGGCAGCACCGGCTGCGAGGTGAAGTCATACGCGTCGCCGTAGGTGTAGCGGCCCATCAGGGTGTCTCGCGAATCGATGGTGTAGTCGACGCGCGCATCGCCCTGATTGTTTACCGTATGGCCCTTGGTCGGTCCCACGAAGTTATCTTCGTCGAGGGTGCCGGCGACCGGCGCCTTGTCGGGCAGGGGGTACACCTCGGGATGGGCAAACAGATACTTGGCGACCGGGTTCACGATCGATATCTGATTGTCGTTATAGGGGGTGGCGTTGGAGAATCCCGCGCCATTCTGATTGTTGTAGAGCTGGATGCCGCCGTATTCCGAGTTCAGAAGCGCGGAGAAATCGCCGGTACGCATTGCGGGAGTAGCCACGCTCGCGTAGCCCAGCCCCCCGGTGTGATAGCGGAATCCCTCGTAGTCGCCGAAGAAGAAGAGCCTGTTCCTCAGGATGGGGCCGCCGAAGGTGGCGCCGAACTGATCCTGAGTAAACGGAGTGGAGGGCACGCCGGCAAAGCTGTTGGCCCAGGAGGTAGCGGCCATATTGTTGTTCTGGAAGTAGTCGTAGGCGCTGCCGTGGTAGTGATTGGTGCCGGCTTTGGTGACCACCAGGATTTCGCCGCCGTTCACGTTGCCGTATTCGGCGTTGGCATCGCCGGTGATGACCTGCATTTCCTGGATCGCGTCGGGCGCGGGGTTGTAGGCGGCGAGGTTGTTGATGGTCTCATTCATCTCCACGCCGTCGAGAACATAATTGTTCGTCTGGCCGCGGTTGCCGTTGAACGAGGGCGTTCCGAGCCAGTCCACATCGCGCTCGTTGCCATCCTGTCCGCCCATGTAAGCCATGCTGGGGTTCACTGAGCCGGGAACGTAGAGCGTGGCCGTCTGAAAGTTCAGACCGTTCAGAGGTATCGAGGAGAGAGCATTGGAGGAGATGGTGGACTGCAGGGTTGCATCCTGCGTCTGCATCAGAGCAGAGGTGTCCGACGAAACGGTGACCGTCATGGACGCGCTGCCAACCTGCAGCTTCGCGTCGATCTTCGCAATCTGGTCGATTTCCAGCTGGAATGGGGCGATGGATGTGGTTCTGAACCCGGCCGCGCTTGCCGTAACCGTGTAGGTGCCGATGGGCAGGAACTGGATGTTGTAATCGCCGGACTGGTTGGTGACGGTGCTGCTCTTCACGTTCGTGGCCACGTTGGTGGCGGTAACGTGCGCTCCGGGCACAACCGCTCCGGCAGGATCGGTAATGGTGCCGCGAATGGTCCCGGTAATGGTCTGCGCCGACGCGAAGGTGGCGAGGAACGCGATGGTAGCCCACGCCGCGGCAGTCGCCGTATACCGGCGCCAGAAAAGTTTCAGCATATCCGCCTCCGAAAAGTTATTTCCACATCTGTCCGCTCGATGGCGGGGTTCCTGGTTCGTCTCTATGGCCAACTCGATTGCCCGGCGCCTCCGTGCGGCAGGTTCCGCTGGAAGCAGTCCTCGATTCAACCTGGCCCGATGGATGGTTATTGGACCACAGGGGAATCACCAAAGTCAATATGCATGTCTAGTCTTATAGAAGACATCAGGATTCTTTATGCGCATTTCCAATCGGTGCTTGACTCTAAGGCGGTTCTGAGATTATCTGGTGGGCGGATGAATGCTCGAGCCAATTCGCTGCTGTCGCCGCTGGAGCGCGGAAGCGGCATCTCGCTCTACCGCCAGATCCAGCACAGCCTGATGGATCAGATCCGGTCCGGCGCCTTCAGCCCGAGCGAGCCGCTGCCGTCGGTGGAGGATATTGCCACGCGGTACGGGGTGAGCCTGATGACCGCCCGGCAGGCGGTGCGTTCGCTGTGCGATCTGGGGGTGATCTACAGCAAGCAGGGCAAAGGCACCTTCATCACGCGGACCAAGGTGGAAAAGAATTTTCGCCGCGTGCTCTCGTTCAGCGAGGAAATGAAGCTGCGCGGGTCGACCCCGCGCTCGCGGGTGCTGTCGCTGCGGCTGTGCGCTCCGGGCAGCGAGGTACGCAAGGCGCTGGAACTGGGCGCCGGCGAAAAGATCTACCGGCTGCACCGCGTTCGCGTTGCCGATGGGGTGCCGATGGGCGTGGAGTGCAGCTGGCTGCCCGCGCACTCCTGCCCCGACTTGCCGAGCGTCTTCGAGCCGGATGCGTCGCTCTACCGGACGCTGGCAGAACGCTATGGAATTCAGCTGCACAGCGCCAATGAAGTCGTGGAAGTCGGGAAGGCCTCGGCCGATGAAGCACGGCTGCTGCGGATTGCGCCGCGCAGCCCGGTTTTTCTGTTCACGCGCACGTCGTTTCTGGAGAGCGGGAAACCGGCGGAATATGTGAAGTCGACTTTTCGCGGCGACCGGTATCAGATCGTGAACCGCCTTACGCGGCTCAACGCCGTGCTGCCGGGCGCTTCGTCGGGATTGTGATGGGGCCGGGTGAGGGGCGGACACAGGCGGGGTGCGACGCCGGGAATCAATAGAGCAGCGCGGCCCGACGTTCGCGTTCGAAGTGGGCAAGGCCGGCCTGCCAGCCGGCGGCAATCTGGCGCGGATCCTGGCCCTCGCTGATGGCGTCGAGCACGGCGCGGTTGTCGAGCAGGACGTGCATTCTGCTGAGCTGAAACTGCTGCGGGTAGAGGCGATGGAGCGCGGAGGCAATCTCTATGCCGAGTTCAGGCGTATCGAGCGTGTTCCGGTTCGTCACCAGCAGATAGAGACCCTGACACAGCTCGCCCGCGTAGGGATAGGGCTTCTCCGGCGTGAATGTAGTCGGGACAAAGCGAATTCCGGGCAGGTGACGCGCGGTGAGGTAAGCGGCAAGCGCTCGCGCATCGATCCACGGAGCGCCGACCAGCTCAAACGGCGTGTCGGTGCCGCGGCCCACGGAGACGTTCGTCGACTCGATGAGGCCGATGCCGGGATAGAGCGCTGTCTGTTCGAGGTCATGCAGGTTGGGTGAGGGATTCACCCACATCAGGCCGGTGCCGTCGTACCATGCGGCGCGATGCCAGCCGCGCATGGCAATGACGGTGAGCGGCGTATGCAGGTTGAGCTGCCGATTGTCGTAGCGTGCCAGCTCGCCGAGCGTCATGCCGTGCCGCACCGGGATGGGCATGGAATTCACGTAGCTCTCGCTGCCTGGGTCCGAGACGGGGCCCTGCACCTGGGTGCCATCGACGGGGTCCGGCCGATCGAGGATGACGATTTCCGTACCGGTCTTCGCGGCGGCTTCCAGAAAGTAGCGCGTGACGGCCTCGTAGGTGTAGTAGCGGACGCCCACGTCCTGCAGATCGATGGCCACGGCGTCGAGCTGGCGCAGGGTGTCGAGGGAGGGATGACGTTCCGCAGCGGTCGAGCCGTAGAGGCTGACGACGGGCAGGCCGGTTGCGGGATCGGTGGAGTTGGGCACGCCGGGGCGGTCGTAGGATCCGCTGATGCCGTGCTCGGGGCTGAAGAGCATGGTGAGCGTGAGGCCGGGCACGGCTTCAGGCGCGTCGTGAAAGAGCACATCGATGGTTCGGCGGCCCGCGCTGTCGACGCCGCTGGGGTTGGTCAGCAACCCCAGGCGAAGCCTGCCTCCATGCTGACGAGCCAATGCCGCGAGCTCACGAAAATGATCGGCTTCGAGGACGTCGATGCCGGTCTGGACGCCGCCACTTGCGGTCGTGGGCGGATCGGCAGGAGGATCCGTGGGCGAATGGCCGTAGAGACCCA
Source organism: Acidobacteriaceae bacterium (assembly GCA_035505395.1). Classification (GTDB taxonomy): domain Bacteria; phylum Acidobacteriota; class Terriglobia; order Terriglobales; family Acidobacteriaceae; genus Palsa-343. Next base: position 35,436 of record DATJQW010000060.1, on the reverse strand, counting down.
GCGCGCGCGCGGCCGCATCAGCGATGGCGCCGCGCATGTGTGTGATCCCTTTCGGTCCGTTGGGGTGAACAGCGTTGGAGAGGATGATGACATAGGTGTCGCTCTTCGGGTCGATCCAAAGCGACGTGCCGGTGAAGCCGGTGTGGCCGAAGGAGCCGATGGGGAAGATGGTTCCGCGATTGCTGGAGTAGGGCGAGTCGATATCCCAGCCGAAGCCGCGCAGGGCTTTGCCGCCGGCAGGCTGCTCGGGCGTGGTCATCATCTTCAGCACGCGGCGCGACAATGGGAACCTGCTGGGACGACCGGCCAGGCGGTCGAGAAGATTTTGTGCGTAGACCGCGACGTCGTCGGCGCTGCTGAAGAGTCCGGCATGCCCAGCGACGCCGCCCATGCGGCGCGAGGTCGGATCGTGGACTACGCCGCGCAGCATCACATCGCCGGGACCGGATTGAAGCCCGGCCACGCCGTAGGCCGCAGTGCCATGCTCCCATTGCGTGGGCGCGATGTCGGGAATCCAGGATTCCGGGGGCAGGAAGCGGGTGTGCTTCAGGCCCAGAGGCTCGATGATGTGGCGCATGGCGTAAACGTCAAGCGGCAGGCCGGAGATTTTCTCCACCAGCGCGCCAAGCACGATGAAGTTCACATCGCTGTACTGGAAGCGGACGCCTGGAGGACGCACGGGCACGCAGTTGAACGCGAGCCGGAGGGCTGCACCCTTGCCGTCCCACGGAGTGGTGAGCGGGAGATCGGGGGGCAGGCCCGAGTAGTGGGTGAGCAGATCGCGGATGGTGATGTCGCCCTTGCCGTTGGCCGCAAATTCCGGCAGATACTTCGCAACCGGCTGGTCGATGCCGATCCTGCCCTGCTGGTACAGCTGCATCACCGCGAGCGCGGTCATGAGGGGCTTGGTAAGAGAGGCCATGTCGAAGATGGTGCTCACGGTCATCTGCTCGCGTGTCGGCTCGAGCGAACGCATGCCGAAAGCCTGACGGAAGACGACGTGCTGGTCGTGGCCGACAATCACGACGGCGCCGGGCAGGCGGTGCTCGGCCATGGCGCGGTCGACGATCGGTCCGATGGCAGAAAAATCGGGCCGCCGCGGCGCAGATGCCCAGGCGGCGGAAACGGAAAGCAGAAGAAGGGAAAGGCTAAGACAACGGCGCATCCTCGGGACTCCTTTGATGGGGAAGAAGAGGGTCGGGAACGAGCAGGCTGGCGGTGTAACCCACCGCGCAGGTGACCAGAGAACCGATCAGCACCCACCACGTCCAGGAAATCTTTGGAAAGACGAGCGCATGGCCGGCGAGAGAGAAGCTGAGCGCATGGGGCTGCAGCCACAGCAGGAGATTGACCACGACGCCGGCGACCATGCCCGCGATCGTTCCGCGCTCGCCCGCGCGCTTCGAGAGGGTGCCCAGCAGAAAGACTCCGAGCATGGCGCCCCAGAGAACGGAGGCGATGGAGAGGCCGACTTCCACCACGTGGCCGCCGCGCCGCGACAGCATGGCCAGCGCAAAGAGCACTGCAGCCCACGCCAGAGTCATGAGGCGCGACAGGCGATTGCGCAGCCGCTGCGGAGCATGGGGATGGAGCGGCAGGTAGAAGTCAATCATGGAACTGGAGGCCAGCGAGTTGAGGGCGGCGCTGAGGTTCGACATCGCCGCCGCGAGAATGGCAGCGATCATCAGGCCGGCGACGCCGGCGGGCATTTCACGCACGATAAACGCCGGAAAGATGCGATCTGCTCCCAGAGCCGGCGCTATACCCATGTGTCTGTAATAAACCCACAAGCCGGCCCCAATCAGCAGGAAGAGCGTGAACTGAAAGAAAATCACGACGCCACTGGCGAGCAGCGCGAGGCGCGATTCAAAGAGATTCTTTGCCGCGAGCAGACGCTGCACCATGAGCTGATCCGTTCCATGGCTGGCCATGGTCAGGAAGCATCCGCCAATGAGGCCGGCCTGGAAGGTGTAGGTTTCCGCCACGGACCAGGAGAAATGCAGCATGGTGAGCTTGTGCGCGGCTGAAGACGCGGCCAGCAGGCCGCTCCATCCGCCGGGGATCTTGTGGCAGACGGTGGCCAGCGCCACCAGCGATCCGCCGATGTAGAGCACCATCTGCACCACATCGGTCCAGATGACCGCGGCCATGCCGCCCTCGAAGGTGTAAATGAGGGTAAGCGCGGAGAGGATTGCGATGGAGGCAACGTCACCCGTGCCGATGGCCACGCCGACAACAATGGCGACGGCGAAGACGCGGACGCCCTCAGCAGCCGCACGCATGGCCAGAAACAGGAAAGCCGTGCAGCGATGGAGGCGCGGGCCGAAGCGCTGGCCGATGAGCTGATATGCCGTCAGCATTTCTCCGCGAAAGTAGCGGGGCAGGAACAGAATGCAGATGACGATGCGGCCAAGCAGGTAGCCGAGCGCGAGCTGCAGAAATCCAAAGTCGCCGGTGAAGGCGAGCCCGGGCACACTGATGATGGTCAGGGTGCTGGTTTCCGCGGCGACGATGGAAAGTGCAATCGCCCACCAGGGGAGATTGCGGTCTGCCAGAAAATACGAACGCAGCGAGCGCTCGCCGCCGCGGCGAAAACGCAATCCGAAGAGCGTGATTCCGGCGAGGTAGACTCCCACCAAAACAAAATCGATGAAACGCAGATGCAACGGATGTGCGGTCAACGGGCTCCTTGGAGGAATTCAGCGAGCATTTTCAGGCTTACTGTAACCTTTTCCGTTTCGTCCGGAAGCGCCGCTCGCTGTTCGTTGCGGCGACTCCGGGACGGGATTTCGGGAGACATCATCTGTGAAAGTGCCTTAGCGGGCGGCCGTGGCGGGAATGCCGATCTCCTGCGGGGGTGGAAGCGTATGGTGTTCGCTCCACTGGTCGCGCGCCGCGGCAAGCCGGCTGCTGCGCTCAACCCACAACTGCGCTGCGGCGTCGTAGCGGTCGGTCACGTTATCGAGCCAGTAGGGACGATTCTCCATCAGCCATACGTCGCTGTAGCGGGAGCGCAGGTAATTGTAACCGTCGCGGAGATCTTCACAGAGACCGTTCACGCCGGAGAGGTTCCACAATTCTCCCGAGGTGTGAGCGGCGATCGCCGGGTCGTTCTGTCCGTTGTAGAGATCTCGATAAGTATCGGCGATCTGATCGGCGAGCTCAAACTTGAGCGCGAGAAAATCCATACGGCGCGCGCCCAGATCCATGGCCTCCAGAGCCTCGGTGTTGCGCAGCGGTCCGGCGGCCCTGGCGTGCGCCAACAAGGTGAGCGCGTGCTCGGCATCGAGGCGCACTTCGGGGATGACGGGACGGATTTTTGCATCGACCTGCTGGCCCTGCGCGCTCCATGGGTCGACCCAGAAATACGAATCCTGCGCGTCATCCAGGCCGGTCCGCTGCAACGCGACTTGCGCGGCGATGAGCGCCTGCTGGGCGGCGTCGATATCTCCTGAATAGTCGCCGTGGAATACCGGGCCGAAATCCTGCTGGAACTGCGGAATGTCGCTCTTCCCGGGCTGCCATGCGGCGGCCGCGCCGAAGAGAATTCCATACCAGTCCTGCAGGAAGAGCCCTTCACCGTCGTCGTCCCAGACGGTATTCAGCATGCCGGTGCTGCCGGCTTTTTGTCCGTCCGCGACAAATCCCTGAATATTCGCGAGAGCCATGTCGAAGTTCGGCCACACGCGGCTCCAGTTATTCACGCCTGGCGAGACCCACGTCTCCAGGCCCGCCTGGGTGTAGGGCTCCAGCCAGTGCTGGTATCCGTTCGGCTCCGGATCATAGGTCCACGCCACCGCAATCATGTCGTGCGGCAATTGCGGAACCAGGGATGGGCTGTGAATGGCCATGTCGCCCCAGAAGAGCAGCCGCCGATGGAGCGGCAGGAGAGCCTGATGGATCTGGGACAGGAAATCGATGTAAACGGCGCCGAGGCCCCGCTCTTTGACTGCGTTCGCGCTCTGCCCCTTGCCCAGCTCGAAGGTTTCGTCGGCGCCGATGTGCAGGAACGGCCCGGGATAGATTCCGGCCAGCTCGTCGAACCACTGGGTGATGAGCTGCATCGAGCCCGGCTGCTCGGGCGCCAGCACCGAGCCCCAGGGTATCTCCGCGAGCGGCGCGTACTTTTGCCAGGTGAGCACGTGGTGGAGATGCCCGAAGGCTTCCTGCTCGGGGATGATGGTCACGTGATATCTGCGCGCGTAGTCAACGAGCGTGCGCGCATCCTGCGCGGAGATGGAGCCTCCTGGAAGAGCAGGGAGTGGGTTGGAGGCGTACTGCATGGTGTTTTCGAAATACGGCGAGTAGACGTTGAGCTTGCAGGCGGCGAAGGTGCGGATCTGCTCTTCCTGGAACGCCAGAGTCGGGACGGGCCCGCGCGAGAGATCGTCGTGTACTCCACGCCAGCGCATCGCCGGCCAGTCGCGGATCGCCGCTCCCCGCAGGATGGGGCCCTGGCCGCCGGGCGTCGCGAGCTGCTTCAGGGTCTGCGCGCCGTAAAAGACGCCGGTGGCTGTGTGCCCGATGACGAAGGCCTGGTGCCGCTCGGTGACGAGGACGTAGCCTTCGGGTTGCATGGCGGCGTCGAGCGGCAACCGGTCACGCTGCATCAGGCGCCGCGCAAGCACTGTGTCGTCGCGAAGCAGATAGATGCGCACCGCCGATGCAGAATCGCGCAGGCGGACTCCACGCGCTTCCAGGTCCTGCCGCAGATCCTCAGCCGCAAAACGATCGGCGGGATCGCCGCCCGGAACCACGATGCGTACGCCTGCGGAGAGCGCAACGTCGGGGCGCGCCGTAAACTCGCGGGGCTGTGGAATCAGCGGAGGACGAGACCCTGCAAACGCGTTGATTGAGGCGGCGGTGGCGCAGCAGCAGAGCAGGAAGAGAGCCAGGCGAGATTTCATCACCTGCCCATCCTCCGATGTTCTCCGGGAAATGTCCACACCACGAGCTGATCCGCCGCGCGCAGACGCGCTGCACGGATTACCATGAGGTGGCGTCAAAAACCTTCCGATACGTGGTGTTTGCCATGCGCGCGAGAACTGTGGCAATTGCGTTTGCTTTTTTCCTGTCGTGCTGTGCCTTTGCTGCAACCGGATTCGATGTTGTGTGGCGCATTGGGGCCTTCGACCGCTCCTCGGGTGAATTTGCGCAGGGTTCGCCAACGCAGCCGGTCAGCTATCTGATTGGGCAGGATCAGCCGGCGACAAACTGGTACGCATACGCTCCATCGTTTTATCCCGGCGGCCAATCCGAATCATCTGCTGCGCCGCGGGCGATTGTCTTCTCGATTGCCGGCAATCCCGAGCGGGCTTACCGTCTCGTTGTCTCCATCATGATCGATCACTCCAGCGTGCCGGCGCTGGGTGTGAGCATCAACGGGCGCAGGGGACTCTTCTATCTGCATCCCCGGCTCGATTACGCCATGGGCGATATGGTCGCGGCGTTTTATCCCGCCTACTCCCACGCTCAGGTGGAAGTCGACTTTCCGGGCGCGTGGCTTCATTCCGGCAGGAACACCATCGCCCTGCAGGCTGTTGCGATCGGCGACCAGGGCGTACCGGATGCGGGCTTCAATTACGACGCGATTGAGCTGGATCGCATCGCGGCGCCGCCGGCAAGCCCCACGGAGATGATTGAGCCGACGATTTTCTATCAACAAAAGGGAAACGCACTGGACGAGCGCGTGGATGTTTTCGTTCGCTTCGATCAGCGCGTGGAGACGGGACACGCGGACCTCGAAGTCGGCGGCCATCGCTTCAGCGAACCCCTGCACCCGGATCGGGATTTCGGCGAGGAGCGGTTGAGTTTCCTGGTACCGGAGTTCGCCGCGAACACCCCGGCGCATCTTGCGCTCACCCTCAACGGCCGCACGACGAGGGTCACGCAGGATCTCTCGCCACAGAAGAAGTGGACTCTCCTCTTGGTGCCGCATGTTCATCTCGATGTCGGCTACTCCGACTATCAGCCGAAGGTGTCGGCGATTCAGAGCAGAGTTCTTGACGAGGCGATGGACCTGACTGCGAAGCATCCCGCTTTCCGCTTCAGCACCGACGGCGAGTGGAATCTGCAGCAGTTTCTGGCGTCGCGAACCCCCGAGGAGAAGCAGCGGATATTGCGGGCTATACGCGAGGGGCAGATTTTTATCCCGGCGCAGTACGCGAATTTGCTGACCGGCTTCCCGACGGCGGAGACGCTGATCCGCTCGCTCTATCCGAGCGCGGATTTCAGCCGCACTTACGGCACGCCCTTCAACTACGCGAACATCACCGATGTGCCGTCGTACAGCTGGTCGTATGCGTCCATCCTGGCTGCAGCCGGTCTCCATGACTTTGCCGCCGCGGCCAACAACGATCGTGCTCCGGTGCTGTTGCAGGGCCATTTGAATGAGAACTCGCCATTCTGGTGGGAAGGACCGGACGGCGGCAAGGTGCTCTTCTGGTACTCGCGGCACTACGAGCAGATGCAATTCCTGTTCGGATTGCCACCGCATACGGAGACGGGAGAAGAACTGCTGCCGCTGTTCCTGCAGATGTACGAGCATCCGAGTTATCGCGCCAGCGCCGCCATACTTTTCGGCACGCAGGTGGAGAACACCGATCTGTTTCCGCAGCAGGCAGAGCTTGCCGATGAGTGGAACGCGATCTATGCGTATCCCCGCATTCAGTACTCCGGATTTCATGACGCGCTCGAATCCATCGCGCAGCAGTTCGGCCCGGATATACCCACGGTGCGCGGCGACGGCGGACCGTACTGGGAAGACGGGATCGGCTCCGACGCTTTCTACGCGGCGCTGGAGCGCGTGAATGAATCGCGCGCGCCTTCTGCGGAGAAACTCGCGACGATTGCCTCGCTCGTGAATCCACGGCTGGCTGCGGATCAGGACGAGCTCGATCGCATGTGGACCAACATGGTGCTGATGGACGAGCACACGTGGACCTCCTGGAACAGCGTCTCCGATCCGAACAGCAGTGAGGCCATCGACCAGCTGAGGGTGAAGGATGGACGCGCCACGACCGCGGCTGAGCTGCGCGACGATCTTCTGCGCCGCAGCATGGCCAGCCTCGCCGATTCCATCGCAGCCGGGGTGGGCAGCATTATCGTCTTCAATCCGCTCAACTGGACGCGCGACGGGCTGGTCACGATCGACCTCGACAAAGGGATGGAAATTGCGGATCGCGCCACGGGAAAGACGGTTCCGGTTCGCGTGGTCGAGGAAGGGAATGATTTCCAGAGGGTCGAGTTCGAAGCGTCCGGCGTGCCTGCCGTCGGATACAAGGTCTACTTCCTTCGGCCTGCCACCGCGGCGGAAGCTGCACCGGAAACCAGTTCTGCGACGACGCTGGAGAGTCCCTATTATCGCGTCGAACTGGATCCCTCGAGCGGGGCGGTTCGCAGTATTTATGACAAGCAGAACCAACGCGAGTTAGTCGATCAGCAAAGCCCATGGCGATTTGGCGAATATCTCTATGTCACCGGGGGAGATCAGGAGCCGAACAGCATTCTGCAGTATCGGGCGGTCTCGCCGCGGCCCGAGTTACAGATCCATCCTGCTGAGCAAGGCCGACTAATCTCAGTGGAACGCACGCCGTGGGGCTGGCTGGCGCGGCTGGAGAGCTCCGATATGAATACGCCGGAGATTCGCACGGAGATCCGCCTGTATGAGCACGAAAAGAAGATCGAACTGGTTGAGGACATCGACAAAAAGGCGGAGCTGAAAAAGGAAGCTGTCTATTTTGTATTTCCGTTTGCCATGAGCGATCCGCAGTTCCAGTATGAGATTCAGAATGGCGTCGTCGACCCGGCGAAAGATATGTATCCGGGCGCAGGGCACGAGTGGTTTTCGGTGCAGCACTGGGTTTCTGTGCAGCAGGATGGAGTTTCCGCGACGGTGATGCCGCTGGACGCCTCGCTGGTGACGCTGGGCGACATCAATCGCGGCGCGTGGCCGACGGATTTCGGCCAGCGGCCGGGCGCTATCTATTCCTATGTGATGAATAACTACTGGCACACGAATTATCGTGCGGAGCAGGGCGGACATTTCCACTTTCGCTATGTGATCACCAGCGCGGCGGAGACCGACTCGGCCGCTCTGAGTCGCATGGGATGGGAAGAGGCCACACCGCTCGAGGAAGACGAGATCCGTTCGCAGGACAAGGCGCTGAACCTGCCGCGTCCACTCGACGGAGAACAGGGAAGCTTTCTCACCGTGGATGATCCGGATCTTCTGCTGGATACATGGAAGCCGGCCGAGGATGGCAACGGGACCATCCTGCGCTTCCTCGATCTTGGCGGAGCTGCGCGCACGGTGACGGTGAGCACGCCGCTCCTGACGATCGACAAGGCGATCGAAACGGATGCGGTGGAGCGAAATGTGAAGCCACTGGATCAGACCGGGCCGCACATGTTTCGTCTTCCTGTTCGTCCACATCAGATTGTGACGGTGCGCGTGCTGGGCACTCCGATGCTGCACGCGCCGGCGGAATAGCCGCGACGGTGCGCCAATCGGCTCCTGTACAATCGTCTCGATTTCCCGGAGGTTTTTCCCTCGATGTCCTCGCCGCTGCGCCTGCTGCTGCCGTCTGTCCTGCTGACTCTGTTGTGTTCACCCGCGCCGGCGCAGTCCGACGCGAGTGGCCCCTTCACACTCGAGCAGGTGATGAACGCGCCGTTCAATTCGGATCTGACGGCTGCTCCGGCGAGCGACGCCTTTGCCTGGGTGGCAGATGTCGAGGGGAAGAGAAACATCTGGGTCGCCGTTCGCGGCGGCGATGGATACTCATCGCGCGAGATTACGAGTTACGAGAGCGATGATGGCCAGGAGATTCACGGGCTGGCGTGGTCGCCGGATGCGAAGTATCTCCTGTATGTTCGCGGGGGATCGTCTGACAATCCGGAGCACATGGCGCCCAACCCGGCGCATCTGCCGCATGGCGCCGAAGAGGATGTGTGGCTCATCGCCGTCGATGGTGGAGCTCCGCGCAAAGTCGGCGAAGGCCGCTCACCAACTTTTTCTCCATCCGGCGATCTAGTCACCTGGTTCTCGCTGGGCCAGATCTGGTACGAGAGCCCGGCGGACGTCGGCACGAAGCCGCCGCAGTCGATCCAGGTGTATGGAAGCTGTTCTTCGTTTGTGTGGTCTCCGGACGGCACGCAGCTGGCGTTTGTGAGTGGCCGCGGCACGCACAGCTTTATCGGAGTGTTTTCGCCGAAGGCCGACACACTGAGTTATGTCGATCCAGGAACCTCGCATGACATTTCGCCGGTGTGGTCGCCGGATGGGCGGCAAATCGCGTTCGTGCGCGTTCCGTATTTTAAGGATGAAGACTTCGATGGCCCGCAGCGTACCGGCGAGCCCTGGTCGATCCGTGTTGCCGACGTCGCTACCGAGCAAGGACACACTCTCTGGAAAGCGGATCCCGGGCAGGGCAGCGTCTTCCGCGCGCTCGACGCGGACAGCCAGCTGTACTGGACGGCGGACCAGCACCTGATTTTTCCGTGGGAGAAAGACGGCTGGCTGCATTTTTACGCTGTGCCCGCGCAGGGCGGCGCTGCGCGCTTGCTGACGCCGGGCGATTTCGAAGCGGAGAATGCCGCCTTCAGTCCTGACCGCAGGACGGTGGTGTTCTCGTCTAACCAGGGCGACAGCGAACGGCGCCATATCTGGGAAGTTTCCGCGACCAGCAGCGAGCCCACCGCGCTGACTCATGGAGAGGGCATTGAGACGCAGCCCGTCTTCGGAAGCGACGATCGCACCGTCGCAGTGCTGCGTTCGGACGCACGGGTCCCGATTCGGCCCGCGGTCATTGCGGACTCCGGCCAGCTGCGCGATCTTGCTCCGCAGGCCATCCCTGCGACGTTCCCTGCTACGCAGATGGCGGTGCCACGACCGGTTATTTATTCTGCGACTGATGGCATGAAGATTCATGGTGACTTATTTCTTCCGCCAGGCGATGCACCGTGCGAGCGCCATCCGGCGGTAGTCTTCGTGCATGGCGGCTCGCAGCGCCAGATGCTGCTGGGCTGGCATTATATGGGCTATTACTCCAATGCTTATGCGCTGAACGAATATCTGGCAAGCCGCGGCTATGTTGTGCTCTCCATCAATTACCGCAGCGGCATCGGTTACGGTCTGGATTTCCGTGAAGCCCTGCAATACGGGTCTACGGGCGCCAGCGAGTTCCGCGATGTGGAAGGAGCGGGTCTGTATCTTCGCAGCCGCTGCGATGTGGAACCGAAGCACATCGGTATCTGGGGCGGAAGCTGGGGAGGCTTTCTCACCGCCCTCGCTCTGGCCCGCGGATCCGATCTGTTTGCGGCGGGGGCGGATATGTCGGGTGTCCATGACTGGAACATCGACCACCCCGATAACTTCGATATTTCCGATACCGCAACGGATCAGGATGCCCGATGGAAGTTAGCCTGGGAGTCGTCGCCGCTGGCTTCGGTGAAAGACTGGCGCTCACCGGTGCTGTTGGTCCAGGGCGACAATGACGACGAAGTGCCATTTCTGCAAACTCTGCAGTTAGCATCGGCCTTGCGCCGGCAGAGCGTTGATGTGCAGCAGCTCATTTTTCCGGACGAGGTCCACGACTTTCTATTGTTCCGCGACTGGATGGCCGCCTACTCAGCAACCGCGGAGTTCTTCGAGAAACACCTGCGGACGGGCCAATCGCCGCCGACGCAGTAACTCGACCTATCCCGTTCTTGTAAGTTGACTTTGTGCGACGCGTTGCTAAGTAACTAACGGCCGTAGCTCGACTTTGCGTGTCGTAATCGTCAGCGTGGCAGGAGTGAGCTTCGGCGGCCGCCACCCAGTCCGGCTGGCGGTTACGGTAACGGTGCCGGGCGTTCTGGTGCTCTGGACGATTACCTGAGCTAGCCCGTTAAAGAGCGATCGCTTCGGCGCTTTGTCGGACTCCTGGCAGTTCGGATCGCCGTTACCGACGCCGATCAGTTGACCTTCGCCAGTTACGGCGAAATGAATGAGAGCGTCGGCTGTCGGTACAGGCCGGCCCTGCGCATCCAGGGCTTCCACGCGCAGGATGGCGATGTCCTCGCCATTCGCATCGATGGTTGTGCGATCGGCGGTCAGGCGAATATTTACCGGATCGCCGGTTGTCTCGCGCTTCTCTGTCAGGACAAGAGCTCCATTGCGGTAACCATGAGCCTCCAGCGCTCCCGGAGCATACTGAACGGACCATTCCAGGTGCTGGAGCGGAGTTACCTTTTGCCGTCCCTGGCTGGCGCCGTTGAGAAACAACTCGACTTCGTCGAGGTTCGAATGCACCCAGACGCGGATGGGCTCTCCTTCGCGCTGTTGCCAGTTCCAGTGGGGGAAGAGATGCAACACCGGCTCCTGTCCCCACCACGCCTTGTAGTAATAGAAGTTATCCTTGGGGAAGCCGCAGGTATCGACAATGCCGAACTGAGAGCTAACCGAGGGCCAGCCATAGGGCGTGGGCTCGCCACGATAATCGAATCCTGTCCATGCAAATCCGCCGGCAAGAAATTCGCGCGACGCATAGAACGGCCACCACTCCTCAGCCAGCTCGGCCCACGGCGGGTTATTCACGTCGTAGGCACTCACCCAGTTACGCAGAGTGTCGGTGATATAGATGCCGCGGGTTGACACCGTGCTCGCCGTTTCCGATCCGATCAGAGGCTGCTGAGGATGGGTGCGATGATAGTTATCGATTCTGGCCAGGTTATAGTTGATTCCTTCGACGTCGAGAGACCTGGACACACCCTGACCATAGCTGCCGTTGACCGCTGCCGTGCACAACCGCGTCGGATCGAGCTCATGAGAGCGGCGCACCATGTCAGCGACGATCATCTGCCCCTGCGCTTCCTTCTGCAGAACGTCTTCCTCGTTGCCCATCGACCAGAGGATGACGGCAGGGCTGTTGCGATAGCGCGTGATCATCGTCTCCAGTTGTGCGAGTCCTTCGGGGCTGGAGCTCATCATGCGCGTCTCGCACATCATCATCATGCCCATGCGCTCGCACGCTTCCACCCATTCCGGTGTGGGCATGTTGTGCGAGGTGCGCACGGCATTGCCGCCCATCGCCTTCAGCACGGAAAGTCGGAAGTTCTGCAGGCCATCGGGCAAAGCGGCGCCCACGCCCGCATGATCCTGATGGTTGCAGGTTCCTTTGATTTTTACCTGCCGGCCGTTGAGGAAAAATCCCCTGTTTACATCGAAGGCGATGGTGCGGATGCCGAAGCTGATGCGCTCGCCGTCCCGCGGCTGGCCGTCCGTTTCCACAATTACCGTCGCGGAGTAGAGATGCGGCGTCTCCGGCGACCAAAGCCGCGGGTTGGGAATGTGCGCAGTCGCTGAAAAGGCGGCGCTGCCATCGGGACTTACTGCCTGCGCAGGCGCGGAAGCCTGGGCAACGGAATGCCCTTCCGGATCGAAGAGTTCCCAGCGGACGCTTGCATTCTCCGGCTGCGTCCCCTTGTTGCGCAGCAACGTGCCCAGCGAAACGAGAGCGCTGTCCTGGCGCACTTCGGGCCGCACATAACTCTCCCACTCGCCCAGGTGGAGCGGATCGGATGTTATCAGCCACACGTGCCGGTAGATGCCTGCGCCTTCGTAGAACCAACCATCGCCAAAACTGGCATCCATGCGCACGGCGATGGCATTGGGGGCGCCGTAGTTCAGAAAGTCGGAAAGATCGAAGCTGAACGGCGCGTAGCCGTTGTCATTCCGCCCAACGAAACAGCCATTGACGAAGATGAGGGCATCACGAAACGCCCCGTCGAACAGCACCACAACGCGCCGGCCCGCGTCCTCAGCGGGGATATCGAAGACGCGCCGATACCATCCCACGCTCGTCTCAGGGTATTTGCGCCCGAGCGGCTTGAAACCGTGGCTCTCCAGCGCGGCATCGTCGACGAATGGCAACTCAACCGCCCAGTCATGGGGCAGGTTCAGCGAGCGCCAGGCGGAGTCGTCGAACTTCGGCTGCGCAAAATCGAAACCGCCGGTTTTGGAGAAGTCGCCCTGATCGCTGCCGAAGCCGAGGTCGCGCGCCGGATCGTTCCCATTGCCGAAGATGAACTTCCAGCCGAAATCGAAAAGCAGTTTCTTGCGCGGAGCAACAGGACTCTCCAGTTCGGTTGCGATCCGATCGGAGCCGGAAAAGGACTGAGCGTGGAGGAGACCCGAGCGGGAAACCAACGTGCTGGCGGACAGAGCAAGGCCCGATTGCAGCAGGCTGCGGCGCGTTATGGACGACATCGTCTCCTATGATAGGTGCGATGCAGACGTGCGGCAAACGCGGAGGGCGACGAGTGAGGTCCTGGAGGGTGGTTGCGCGGCGGCACAAAGTGCGTCGACGGTGAGCGGCGGCTCAGTGCACCTCGACCAGCACCAGAGCGTTTGGCGTGAGGGTGAGATTCAGCGCGCCCCCGTCGAGGTGGGTCTGCTCCGGCGGACCCAGAGCCGTCTCGCGGTTCAGATCCTCCACCTGTTGCGGTGTTGGATCGATGGGGCTGCCCATGGCGCGGTACTTCGGCAGCACATTTCCATGGCTGCTGTCGACGCGTTCGATGGAGACCGGAGCATCCGACGCTACGCCGGAGAAGACGAGCCGCATGGTGCGGGTGGGGCCTGTAGTTCCTGGATCCACAATGTTCCAGGCCGCCACGCGGAGCGAACCATCCGCAGCTCGCGTGGCGATGGCGTCTTTCGAGCCGATCGGGATGCGCTCGCCGCCTAACTGATGCAGTAACTCGAATGCGTAGTAACTCGGTTTCCTGATGCCGCCTTTCGCGATCAAGCCGAAGTTTCCCTCGAAGGGTCTTGCAATCGGGCCGCCTTCCTCGAAGACGTCGGAGAAAGTCCAGAAAGACATCATGGTTACATGGCCGTCGCACTGGCGAATGGTATTGGCAAGACCGGGACCAACAAAGGTGGTGTCGCGCGAGCCATCCAGACCCTGCACGTTCCACTCCGTCCAGAACAGGGGCAGGCTGGGTTTGGCGGAGGCCCGAATCTGATCCTGTACCTTCTCGATGGCCCGGCAGACGCGATCGTCTTCCGGAATGTTCTCATCGGTGTGAAAAAGATTCTCCACCGTATCGTCGGCGTAGCCATGGCTTGAGACAAAGTCGATGGGAACATTGTTTTTGGTCACGTAGTCGAGGAACGCCGGTATCCAGGACGCGGCGGCCGTGGCCGGGCCGCCTACGCGCAGCCGCGGACTAACTTTCTTCAGGTCGCGCGCGGTATGGGCGTAGAGCTCGAAGTAACTTTCCTGGCGCGGGATTCCGCCCCAGAAGTCGATGTTCGGTTCATTCCAGACTTCGAAGTACCACTGAGAGACCTCATCGATTCCGTAGCGATCGACCAGGTGCTGCGCGAAGGCGGTCATGTAGGCGTCCCACGCCTCCCAGCTCTTTGGCGGAGAGACATTGGGGTGGTACCAGAAAACATGCAGGTCCAGCGGATTAAAGGCCAGTTTGGGGGGCATGAAGCTGAGCTCGACCACTGGACGAACGCCGTTCTTCAGCAAGCCGTCGTAAATTTCGTCCACATAGGCGAAGTTATAGACCGGATTATCATGGTCGTCCTCGTTGTAACTCCCGACTTCGCGGTCCAGAATGCCGTGAAAGCGCACATAGCGGAAATCGGTGACGCTCTTTACCGAACGGAGGTCTTCCCGGTAATCTTCGCGGAGCGAAAGAATGGCATGCCCCGAGCCGAACATCTCTTCCCAGAAGTGCGGAAAGGGAGTCGTGCGGGCGTGCGCGTCGATGGAAACCGTCTCCTGCGCGCTTGCGAGAGAGAAGGCGCAGATGCTGAGGAGCGCGAGGACTAAGAAGTGGCGACCCCGGCGGGGCTGGCTCGATGGCATCACGTTCTCCTGAAGCGGGAACAAGCAGTTCACGGTTGCGATGGGCCCATTCTTCCATCGGGCCGGAGGGGGCACTCAAGGGTTGTCCGGATCAGACCGATGGAATCAGAAACTGAAGCGCGCCTGCATATCCACGATACGCCCACTCAGCGCGCTCCTTGCCTGCCCGATGGTCGTGTCCTGGATGTTTGGGTCGATGCCGGATGGGTTCAGCCGCGGCCCTGTTCTCGTGGGTGGAGATTCAGTTTGTGTAGATGCGAACGTAGTCGACCAGCAGCTGAGAGGGGAACGGAGTCGTACTGTTGGGCGAGCCCGGCCAGTTGCCGCCCACGGCAAGATTAAGGATGATGAACGCGCCACTGCCGGAGTCGAACGGCCATGTTCCGCCGCTTTGGCTGGAGGGCGTGTAGGTGGCGTAGATGTTCGACGGAGTATCGACGTAGAACTGGATCTGGCCTTTGGTCCAGATCACGCCGTAGGCGTGCCAGTCGGAGGCCGAGAAGGTCTGTCCGGCGGCCGGGTAGTCCTCGGTGAGGTTGAGGTTGGTGCCGTGCACGGAGCCGGCCACCCAGTCGGGCGCGGGCGCGTCGATGTGCTCCATGATGTCCTGCTCGCCGCAGGCCGGCCAGTTAACGGTCGCGATGTTGCTGCCGAGCAGCCAGAATGCCGGCCATAATCCCTGGCCTTCAGGAATCTGCATGCGCGCTTCGATGCGGCCGTACATGAAGCTGAAGAGGCCTTCGGTCTTGAGGCGCGCGGAAGTGTAGGTACCCGCGGAGGGTTGCTGGGCGACGATGTGGAGATAGCCATCGGTGCCAACATAAGCGTTGGGGTTGGCACTGTTGCAGGGCGAGGTCGATGAGCTCCAGGAACAATACGTTTCGAGCTCCTGATTGCCCCAGCCGCCGGCGCCGGTGTCGTAGGTCCAGGTGGAGGGGTTGGGCTGAGCGTTGGCGCTGGTGGAATTCGAGAACTCGTCGCTCCAGACGAGGGTGCCGGAGGCGATGTTCGGCGAGAAGGTCTGGCTGGCTACCTGGCTGAGGGTGTCGCCCGAGGCGATGGCGACGGCCTGCAGCGTTTCATTGGAGGCGATGAGGAGCGGCGCGAAATATTGGGGCGAGCTGACGGTGGGCGTGGTGCCATCGAGCGTGAAGTAGATTGTGGCGCCCGAAGTGGTATCGCTGAGGGTGACGATCTGCGCGCCGCCCTGTGCGGCCGTGGCGGCAATGGCCGGGGTTGCCGTCTGCGTGGCGCCCACTCCGCCTCCACCTGTATTCGCGCTGGAACCGGAGCAGCCCAGAGCGGCGGTGACGCAGAGAAGAACCAGGACCCGGGAGCGTGCAGCGGAGAGAGATCCAATGGCAGGTGAGAACAGACTCGAATTCCGCCGGCCGGCGGACAGAATCGTGCGTAGCATCGTCATCGCAGAGCTCCCGGGAAAGAGAGAAATGCTCCGGACAGCGTGGCGCTGCCCGGAGCGGGTGCAGCGTCAGAAGGTGAACCGCGCGCCAAACTGGCCGACGCGTCCGCCGAGACCACCATAACTGATGATCTGGCCGAAGGTCGCGTCGCCCATGTTGGTGTCGGGTCCGCCAAGCTGATCGCGGTTGAAGACGTTGAACATCTCGAAGCGGAAGGTGAGGTTGTATTGCTCCTCCCGGCCCAGGACGACGCTTTTGTGAGCGCCCAGGTCTTCCGTGGCGAGACCAGGATTACGGACTCCGGACTGGAAGTTGCCGCCGTTGCCGAGTTCCGGTGCGGGTCCGCCGAAGGCGCCGGGATTGGGATTGGAGAAGCAGCCGGTGTTGAGCCACTGCCCGAACAGCTTCGGACTGCCCTTGGTCAGACTGCAGCCTGTGGCGATGTTGGCATAGACCGCGTTGAAGCCCTCGTAGTAGTTGGTGGAGTGAACCGAGATGGGCGTGCCGGTGTCGTAGTGGAAATCGCCATCGAGCGCCCATCCGCCGATGAACTCATTGGTGAGGTAGCCGACGCCGGAACCGAACTGGCGTCCGCGGCCGAAGGGCAGGTTGTAGATGATGTAGCCCTTGACGATGTGAGTTTCGTCAAAGTCGGCGATGTCCTTCGCCTCGTCCTTCAGATCGTAAGTGTTCTGCAGCGAGCCGGTGCCCCACAGTTCCTGGAAGTCCGTGTCGATGTCGCCGTGGGTGCGGGACCAGTTGTAGCTGGCCAGAAGCGAGAGCCCGTTCTGGACGCGGCGCATGACGGTAAACTGCAGGCTCTTGTAGTCGCCGTTGCCGAGCGGCGATCCCACCGAAAGCAACGGACCGTAGCCGGCCTCGGCCTGCGGGTAGGGCGTGAGACCCTCCCAGCCGGGCCCGGCGCCGCCCCAGTAGCCGTTGTAGCTGGCCGGGAATTTTCCGGTAACGACATAGTTCTGGTAATCGGAGAATTTCGGCTGGTTGGTCTGGAAGATGCCGCTCTGCAGGTGATAGCTGTGGCTCTGGATCCAGTTCACATCGACTCTGGATTCACGGCCCAGCTCTCGCTGCACGCCCACACTATATTGTTGCGTGTTGCCGGGGGTCAGCGAACGCGGATCGATGCTGACCACATCCGACTGGGTATACTGCGGTGTTTTCTCCTCAACCGAAGTGGGCTTATAGCCGTTGTCCCAGTTAAAGTTCGCTTCCTGGGTAACGGGGTGGAAGCCGACGTTGCCGGCCTGCTGGTAGGGAATGCCGCCCCAGGTGTTGAGGTTGAGGGGGGCAAAGAATGCGCCGATATTACCGCGCAGCACGGTCTTGTCGTCGACTTTATAGGCGACGCCGACGTGGGGCGCGTAGTTATACCAGTCCTGACGCTTCTCAAACGACTGGCTGCCGCTGGTGAGATATTCGTAAGCGCCCATTTCCCCGGTGACCGGGTTGAGGTCGTTGAGCTCAAAGCTGGACCAGCGACCGTATTTCTCCTTGTACGGGTTGTTGTAATCCCAGCGAAGGCTGATATCCATGGTGAGCCGTGGACTCACGCGGATATTGTCGTCTGCGTACAGGGAAAAGGCCTTGCGGCGGCCGTATTCATTATCGGGATTGTTGTTCTCGGCGTTGTAGACATCGCCAAGGAGAAAACTGGCGAAGGAGTTGCCGATCTGGTCGTAGGCATTGAAGTCATACCAGGCGGGCGCCGTGGAGGTGGGGTCGAAGATGATTGGATAGCCGCCGGTGAAGGTGCCGACATCGGTGTGGTAGTTGAACTGCATGGCGCGGAATTCGGCGCCGAGTTTGAGGTTGTGACGGCCGAGGGTCCAGTCCACCTCATCGCTGTAGATGAAGGTGTTGCCGGCGTAGTAGTCGTTGTACTGGCTGCCGAGCGGGGAGAAGTTCCAGCCGTTCTGGTAATTTGCGCCGCCGAAATACATGCCGGAGTCGAAATAAATCAGCGGGAAGTTGCCGGCCCCGTTGAGAAGCCCGAGCGTCGAGTCCCAGTGTCCCGGTTCGGAGACGGCGATGCTGGGATTGCGGAAGCGGTTGAAGGTGGCATAGACGGTGTTCACCAGGTGCGACGAGAAGATATAGGCGTCGCTGAGCCGCGCACCGGGCGCGGTGGTGTTGTGCCAGTAGGAATTGGCCATGGGGCCGCCGTCGGGCGCGGTGGGCGACCAGACGCCGCCCTGGTCGGCATTGATGCGCGGGTATTCGTCCCAGTAGAAGGAGCCGGCGATGTGCTGCTTCTCGCTGGCGTTGTAGTCCATCTTCACGCTGCTCTGCGTGTTGTGGAGCCAGGGGTCGGGCTG
This sequence comes from Acidobacteriaceae bacterium, assembly GCA_035505395.1. Classification (GTDB taxonomy): domain Bacteria; phylum Acidobacteriota; class Terriglobia; order Terriglobales; family Acidobacteriaceae; genus Palsa-343. Next base: position 16,812 of record DATJQW010000060.1, on the reverse strand, counting down.
ATAGGCCGGCCCGGCATCGTTCTGCGGCAGGGTGGATTCCGGCTGGTAATACTTGTGATAGAGCTCAAGGATCTGCCTGGTTTTTGAGCTGATGCGGTTGGTGGGGATCTGATTGTTGACGAAGACGCATCCGAACGAGCCGCCGGTTGCGGTTGCAGGGTCAACGATGGCCCCGCGATAGACGGGATTGCCGCAGTTGTCGATGGCAGGCGCGCCGCCATAGGTGAGGACGGGCACATTGGTGGAGAGCATCGGGCTCAGATCGGCGTACGCGGTGGCATTGCCCTGGGAGTCGAGGCCCATCATGGCATCGGTGGGCACGGTGCGGGAGTTGGCGCCGAGAGACCACATCGACTGCATGTACCGCTCGAAGGCGCCGAAGTAGAACAGCTTGTTTTTCACGATGGCGCCGCCGATGCCGCCGCCCCAGTCGGAAAGGGAATCGCTCTTGCGCAGGTAGGCGTCGGCGTTGGCCGGATCGGTGACGGCCGCGAGGTGGTTCGAGGCGCTCAGGGCATCGAGATCGGTCGAGTGCAGGAATCCGAAGAGCGAGCCATGCAGGTCGTTGGTGCCCGACTTCAGCTCATAACGGAAAACGCCTCCGCCGCTTCGGCCTGCATCCGCCGTGATGCCCGCAGTATCGGCCTCGAATTCCTGGACGGCCTCCATGGGCGGCTGCGACTCGCTGATATATCCGCCGAGCTGGGAGACCGCAGAGGTGCCGTCGATGAGGACTTCCTTGGTCAGGGCCACGCCGCCATCGATATGCGAGCTGTAATCGGAGCCTTCCACACCGGGGACATAATCAAAGAGGAAGTTGGAGAGGTTGCGGCTGCCCTGGACATTCAGGGGCAGCTCGCTGACCGCCTCGCTGTTGAGGTTGGTGCCAACGGTGGAATCCTGGGTCTGGAGGATGGGGGCCTGGCGCGTGACCACCACCGTCTCGTTGGCTCCGCCGGCCCTGAGGACAGCGTCGATTTCAGCTGCCTGGCTGATGAGGAGGGTGATGCCGTTGCGGTCGAGCGTGGCGAAGCCGGCCTTTGTGAAGCGAACTGAATAGTTGCCGACGGGCAGGTTGCCCACGCGGTAAAAGCCCAGCCCGTCTGTGGTTGCAGTCTGGACTTCGCCGTTCGCGGTATTGGTGACCTGAACGAGGGTTCCCGGAATCACGGCTCCGCTGGTGTCTTTTACGGTGCCGGCGATGGAAGCGAGGTCCGATTGCGCGCGGACCTGCGCGGTCCATACTGTGGCGGCCAGCAGCAGGAAGAATATTTTTATCGCTTGCCTCATCTGATCCTCCGAAGTATGCTACAGAAACGATTCACGGAACCGATTCACAGAATCGATTCTGTAAATCGGGAAAATAATAGTGCGGAGCCTCAGTGCTGTCAATCAATTTCTGCATGGGGTCCCGTAAGATGGATTACGAAGGAGACCTTGCAAGGCGCGAATGAACCGAAAAGTTCCCAATGGCGAGCAAAGAGTGACGCTGGGAACGCTGGCCGAGCACCTTTCCCTCTCCAAGACGACCGTCTCGGTCGTCATCAGCGGCTCCCCCGCCGCAAAGAGCATCCCTCCGGAGACCCGCGCCCGCATCCTGCAGGCGGCCAGGGAACTGCACTACCGGCCGCATTACCTGGCCCGGTCGCTGCGCCGCAATCGGACCATGTCGGTGGGCGTGATGGTCCCGGAGCTGGGGGAGGGATATTTCACCCTGGTGATGAACGGGATCGAGCAGCATCTGCTCACCCAGCACTATTTCTATTTCACCGCCTCGCACTACTGGAAGCCGGATCTGCTGGAGAAATACCCGCGCATGCTGCTGGATCGTTCGGTCGAGGGGCTCCTGCTGGTCAACACGCCTCTTCCCGAGGACGTGGATGTGCCGATCGTCTCCGTCTCCGGCCACAAGGCGGCGAAGAACGTGACCAACGTGGTGCTGGACCACGAGCGCGCGGCAGTTCTGGCGCTGAGCCACCTGCGCGATCTGCGCCATCGCCGCATCGCTTTTATGCGCGGCCAGGCGTTTACGGCGGATACCGACGAGCGCTGGCAATCCATCGCGCGCACGGCGCGGGAGATGGGCCTTGCCATCGATCCGGCGATCTGCATGAAGCTCGAAGCCAACACCTGGTCGCCGCAGCTGGGCTACGAGCCGGTAACGGAACTGCTCCGGCATCGGCGGGACTTCACGGCGATCTTCTGTTTCAACGACACGTCGGCTTTTGGCGCCATGCGGGCGCTGCGGGATGTCGGCCTGCGCGTGCCGGAGGACGTTTCGGTGATCGGCTTCGACGACGTGGTGGGCGCTCAGTTCACCACGCCCAGCCTGACCACCGTGCGTCAGCCCCTTTTCGAAATGGGACGCACCGCCGCGGAGATTCTGCTGCGGCGCATCACCCACCCATCGGCGCGCTGTCCGGCGCAGGTTGTGATGCAGCCGGAGCTGATGGTGCGTGAATCCACCGCGCAGGCGCGGGCGGTGGCAAGAATTGCCTGAAGCGTTCAGGAGCAAAGGCATTCCTGCGCAATCAGGACCGAAGACTCAGGAGATTCCTATGTTCAATTCGTTCCGGTACTCGTCTGCAGCTCTCTCCGATTCCTCTCACCGGCACGCTCACCGCACGCCTGGCCGCAGCCTCACCTGGGCCGGTCGCGCGCTGGTGGCGTCTTCGGCGGTCCTCAGCCTTTTTGCCCTGCTTTCCTGCGCCGCCGTCGCGCAGGGCGGTGGCGATTCAGGGCCGATTGCCAGCGTCAATCCGATCATTGGCACCGGGACAGGTCCGGGCGACACCATCAATCTTTTTCCGGGCGCCGCGATGCCTTTCGGCATGGTCCAGCTCAGTCCCGACACTGAGGACCACGGCTTTGGCTATCACTACAGCCAGATGACCATCCAGGGTTTCAGCATGACGCATATGAGCGGCGTCGGTTGTCCGAATGAGGGCGAGGTGTTCTTCGCTCCCACGACCGGTCCGGTAGAGACGCAGGTCGTCGATTTTCAGTCGCCGTATTCGCACAGCGACGAGGCCGCATCGCCGGGGTATTATCGCGTGCATCTGGCGCGCTGGGATACGGACGTCGAACTGAGCGCAACGGATCGCACCGGGATCGCCCGTTTCACATTTCCCGCGGGCAAGGCGGCCAATCTCCTGCTTCCCATCAGCCACACGCTCAATCAGACCATGGCTGCTTCGGTCCGGGTGGTCGGCGACCGCCAGATCGAGGGATTTGTGGAGAATGAGGCATTCTGCGGCAGCCACCAGACCTATAAGGTCTACTTCGATATCGCCTTCAGCCGGCCGTTTGCCACGTTCGGCACATGGAGCGGCGCCCCGTACGGGGCTGCCGGCACCATCGCGGCGAAGAGCCGCTCCGCATCGCAGGAGACGCACGACCAGTGGATCGGCGCCTATGCGACCTGGCCGGATGCATCGCACGCCCAGACGATCACGGCAAGGATCGGGATCTCCTACGTGGACGCGGCGGGCGCTGAGAACAATCTGAAAGCCGAGTCCGCGGGCAAGGATTTTGCGGCGATTCACAGGGAAGCGCAGAAAGCCTGGAACAAGGCGCTGAGCGTGATCGATGTTTCCGGAGGCACGCCGGCGGAACGGACCGTCTTCTACACCGCGCTGTATCACAGCCTGTTGATGCCCAGCATGATCAGCGATGCGGACGGCCGGTATATGGGATTCGACGATCAGATCCACCATGTCGCCGCCGGGCATGAGATCTACGCGAATTACTCAGGGTGGGATATTTACCGCAGCCAGATGCCGCTGGTGGCGATGGTCGATCCGCAGCGGATGCAGGATATGGCGCAGTCCGTCGTGCTCATGGATCAGCAGGGAGGCTGGGTGGGGCGGTGGCCGCAGATCAACCGCTACACCAATGTGATGGCCGGCAGTCCGCTCAGCGTGGTTCTGGCCACAGCGTGGCTGGACGGATTGCATGGCTTCGACATGGAGGCCGGCTGGAAGGGGATGCTGGAGGATGCGACCGAGGCTCCGCCGCCGGGACATCCCTACGCGGGCGAAGCCGCCATCGACTGGATCAACAAGATTCATTACGTGCCGAACGACAAGATGAGCTATGGCTCCGTATCGCAAACCCAGGAGGACGCGATTGCCTACGCGTCGCTCTATCGCCTGGCCGAAGCGCTGGGCAAGACCGACGATGCGAAGATGCTCTATCAGCGCGCGCTCGATTACCGCAACGTATTCGATCGCCAGGACCGTTTTTTCCGGCCGCGGAATGCGGATGGCGCCTGGGTGCCGGATTTCGATCCCAGCCAGGAAGAGCATGGGTTCATTGAAGGATCGGGCTGGCACTACCAGTGGCTCGAGCCAGCGGATCTCGCGTGGGTGATTGGCGCCATGGGGCCGGATCTTTTCAACCAGCGGCTGACTGAGTTCTTTAATTACGCGAAGCCGGGATGGTACGGCCAGTATTACAACCCCTACAACGAGACGGATCTGGAAGCTCCTTTTGAATTCAACTTCTCCGGGCAGCCGTGGCAAACGCAGCGCGTGGTTCGCCGGGTTCTGACGGAGAACTACACCGACGATCCTGACGGCATCCCCGGGAACGACGACTGCGGGGAAATGTCATCGTGGGCGGTGCTCAGCATGATGGGGATCTACAGCGTCGATCCGGCCAGTTTGGCTTATGAGCTGGTCAGCCCCGTGTTCCCGAAGGTCGTGCTGCATCTGAGCGCTCCTTATGGGGGAAAGACATTCACCGTCACAACGTCGGCGGATCCGGAGGCCAACCCTTACATCCAGGCAGTGCAGCTGAACGGTCACGATCAGCAGCGGAACTGGATTTCGTTCCGCGACATTGCGGCGGGCGGCAAACTGGATTTCACTCTCGGGTCTGAGCCGAACCGCTCCTGGGGTGCGAAGGCGGACGATGCGCCGCCGTCGCTGAGCGACACGCAGCCGTAGATCCTCGATCAGCAAGAAACGGCCGCCTGCGGCCCTGTGGGCTGGCGGGCGTGGGGATGGTGTGCCCATTTTTGGGTGAAAAGTGATCGCGGTAGCCCAATTTTTGATCGCTATGCTATGCTTCCTGCGCGTTTTCTGATCGTTTCCGGGAGCACTGGAACGAGCAGTAACTCCCCCCGCAGCGCCCAGGAGACTCAGGCCGCCAAAGGAGACCCACATGCCAGGATGCAGGCGATTCTCTCTTATTCCTATCTTGCTGCTGCTCGCGTCGGCGGGAACGACGCGTGCGCAGGTGGTTGTAGTTCCCTCCACACCGCAGGTCGGATCGTCGAATCCAGCGACGGCGGAACCGACCGTACCTCGTCCCACCACCAAACCATGCGTGGTGCAGTTGTTTCAGAACCTGGAGTTCGACAACTACACGCCGCAGACATACAGCTACACTCCGCCGGCGTCCTGTCCGGGACCGTGGGCGAAGGTCGTGTTCACGGCCGACTTCACGGTGACAGCGGGCACGCAGTTCGACCGCAGCGGCGCGTTTTATCTGGGCCACGCCAACATCTACTACGGCACGACGGCGGAGCCGCGGAGCGCGCTGAGCCCATCGTGGCATGTGGAGCGCGACGTCACGGATCTGTCGGCGATTTTCAAGTCGCCACAGACGGGCGAAGCCAATCTCGGCAACTTCGTTGGCGTGTATGACGGGACGAATTACAACGGCATCATCTATGCGAACGCGGCACTGGAATTCTATCCCGCGGACTTTCGCAACCCGGCGCCACGCGTGCCGGACATGGTGATTCCGGTGAACGGCACGGGCGGCGATGCAGGCACCCTGAACACGGGCAGCGATCAGATTACACAAACGCTGAACCTGCCGGAGAATGTCGAGAGCGTGTATCTGGATGTGATTACGCAAAACCAGATCGGCGACGAATTCTGGTATTTCTGCGTGCCGACGAATGAGACGGGGCCGCTGGAGAGCTGCGGGAACACCGCGTTTCGTGAAGGCGAAGTCTCCATCGACGGGAACGCAGCGGGCGTAGCGCCGGTTTATCCGTGGATCTTTACCGGCGGCATCGATCCATTCCTGTGGGAGCCGATCACCGGCGTGCAGACGCTGGACTTCGTGCCGTATCGCGTGAACCTGACTCCCTATGCCGGAGTGCTGGGCGACGGCAACACGCACACCGTGGCGGTGAGCGTGTTCAATGCCAACGGATATTTTCTGGCGACGGCGAATCTGCTGGTGTATCTCGATCACGGGACGCAAAAGACGACAGGCGGCCTGATCAGCAACACCCTGGCGGCGCCGAATCCACAGATCCAGAACAACATCACGACCGACGCGAGCGGCAACTCGACGGGGAACATTCTGACCACGTCGAACCGCAACTTCACCATCAGCGGCTGGTTGAACACCTCGCACGGCCGCGTGGTGACGACGGTGAAGCAGAGCGTCGACTTCAGCAACAACCAGGAATTCGTGGTGAACGCGACGACCGACGAGCAGAACGTGCAACAGCTGACCTCGGTGCATTCGACCACGACCACGCAGCAGGGCTGGCAGACGACAAGCAGCGAGGAGAATTTCGAATACCCGCTGAATATCGACTTCCTGTACGCCGTCAACGCGGACGGCAGCTCGGCTCAGACAACAACGGTTCATCAGGCGGACGAAAAGAATGTGGGCACCGGCTTCGGGCGTTTCCCGCTCTACAACAGCAACCTCAGCAACCAGGTGGATTCGACGGATACGCTGAATTTCAGCGCCGCCGGCGCTTTCACCGGAAATACCGACAGCCAGACCACAGGAACCTACACCTGGAGGGATTCGCGCGGCGAATGCTACAGCCGCACGATCGCATCGAAGGCGCAGGTGCTGACGTCGGTGAAGACGGGACCGGGGTGCTTCGCGCATAACCCGTTTTGACCGGGGCGGCCGCCTTTCAGGGGAAGGGCGGCCATCCTGAATCGCCTGGGCGCGCAGGCTACTTCGCTGCGTTCTCAGCTTCCGCGGTCAGCGATTTAAGCTTCTGCTCGGCAACTTTGGTCTGCCGATCGAGGGTGCGGAAGACGTCGTACTCCGCGGCCGTGGGCCGCGCGTAAGCCACCTCGATATCCGCCGCGAGGTACGCCAGGTACATGTGCAGTTTCGCTTCGTGCATGGTGTCGCCCTCGCTGGAGCGGATCTTCATCTGCACCACGCTGTCGAGTTCTTGATTCAGAGCGTCCAGCGTGGCAGATGCATTGCCGGTAGCGGCGAGACTGTCGCGCACCGCCAGCGCCCGATTCAGGTCGGTATTCAGCGCGTTCATGTCGTCGTGAATCTGGCTCACAAGAGCCAGCTCCGCGGCCAGATCCTGCTGGGTGGCGTGCAGACGCGGATCGAGAGCGACTGCAAAGGTCCGGGAGGATTTCTGCCCGCCGTAGTCGAGGACAACGGTGTAGGTTCCGGGCAGCACCAGGGGGCCGTCGACCGAATAGTCGAGACCTCCGGCGGCTTCCGGCGAGTGGTAGCCGGTGACTTCAACCGCGGGCGGATAGTGCAGGTCCCACTGGAACGTGTTCATGCCGGGTTCGATCGCCGTCAGCCTGGCTTCGCCTTCCTGCCGCTGCTGCACGGCACTCTCGCCGCTGCGGTCCGGCGCCGGTTTTCCGGCCTTTTGGTCGGCTTCCTCCTGCTTCTGCTGCGCCGTCTCGAGATGGAGGGTAAAGCTGCGAATCAATTTGCCCTGCGCATCACGAAACGAGAGCGTGGCCGGGGTGTTGCCGTCGTAGTTCGCGGGGATATGGAAGAAAACGGTCGCGCCGAAGGGAGGGTTCTGTCCGTTGCCAGGGCGAGGCCTCGATGAAGCGCCATAAGCGTGGGTGAGCCAGGCTTTTTCAGGCGCGAAGAGATAGCTGCTGCCGGCGGCGACAGACGGGCTCCTGGTTAACTGTTCGAGGATGGCCAGGTTATCGAGCACCCAGAAGGCGCGGCCGTGTGTTGCCACCACCACGTCACCCTGGCGGGTGTTGATGGCGATATCGCGCACCTCGGCGGTCGGCAGGTTCAGCTTGAGCGGCTGCCATTGCGCGCCGCCGTCGAGGCTCACATAGACGGTGCTGAACGTGCCCAGGAAGAGCAGATTCGCGTCGTTGGGATCCTGGCGGATGTCAAAGGCAAAGTCGTCGTCGGGCAGTCCGGTGGTGATCGAGGTCCAGTGCTTGCCCAGGTCAGTCGTCTTGAAGACGTAGGGGCGGAAATCGTCCCACATATAACGCCACGCGGTCAGATAAGCGGTCTGCCGGTCCGTGTGGGAGGGCTCGATGGAACTGATGGCGCAGTCGTCAAGATCGGGCGGTGTGACGAGCTGCCAGCTTTTGCCGCCGTCGGTGGTCACGTGCACGAGGCCATCGTCCGAGCCGGCCCAGATCAGGTTGCCGTCGAGCGGAGACACCGCCAGTGCGTAGACTTCCGGATACACCTCGGCACCGGTCTGGTCCAGGTCCACGGGACCGCCGCTCGGGATCTCGGTGCGGGGCTGGTTGCGCGTGAGGTCGGGAGAGATGCGCGTCCAGGTCAGGCCGTAGTCGTCGCTCTTGAAAACGTACTGCGAGGAGACCAGCAGTTCCTTCGGATTCGCAGGCGAAAAGAGAATCGGATGGGTCCAGCCGAAGCGGTCCTTCAGCTCGTCGGAGGACGCTCCACTCTTATAGAGCGGCCATGGGCTGATGCTCTGCATCTGCTCCGTCTTCAGGTTTTCCCTGACGAAGATGCTGTAGTAGCCGCTGCCGTAGGTGATGTCGGGATCGCCGGGCTGCGGCACGGTGAAGGTGCTTTCGCCGAAGGCCACGCTCTTCCAGTCGGCCAGGGGGATGGCTCCTTCGGTGTCGGCGCTCGGTCCTTCGAACGAGCCTTCATCCTGCTGCGCGCCGTAGATGTGGAAAGGGAACTGATCGTCCAGATTGACGTGATAGAACTGGCCGGTCGGCTGATTGTGATCGGGGCTCCATGTCTTGCCATCATCGGTGGAGACGGTTGCGCCGCCGTCGTTGCCCTCGAGCAGAATATTGGTGTCGCCGGGATTGATCCAGATCACATGGTTGTCGCCATGCGGCGTGTGCAGCCTGGTCCATGTCTTGCCGCCGTCGTGCGAAACCCACAGCGCATCCACCTGGGGCGCGTAGACGGTGTTGGGATCTTTGGGGTCGGCGAAGATCGCCATGTAATAGAAGGCGCGCTGCCTGAGCTTCGCCTCGTCGTTGACGCGCTTCCACGTTGCGCCGCCGTCGTCGGAACGGAAGACCCCGCCCTCGCCGGCCTGGACAATCGCGTAGACGGTGTTCGGCTGGCTGGCCACGAGCGAGACCCCGATGCGTCCCAGCGTGCCTGTCGGCAATCCCGGATTATGGGTGAGATTGGTCCAGTGGTCGCCGCCGTCGGTGGACTTGTACAGGCCGCTGCCGGGACCGCCGCTGATGAGACCCCACGGCATGCGCTGCGCCTGCCACATGGTGGCGTAGAGCAGGTCGGGATTGTTCGGATCCATCACCAGGTCGATCGAGCCGGTCTTGTCGTCGACAAAGAGGATCTTCGTCCAGGTCTTGCCGCCATCGGTCGATTTGTAAACCCCGCGGTACGGACCGGGGACGAACACATGCCCCATCGACGACGCATAGACAACATTCGGGTCTTTCGGGCTGACGATGATTTCGCTGATGGAATGCGTTTCGCGCAGGCCCGCGTATTCCCAGGTCTGGCCGGCGTTTGTGGATTTATAAATGCCGTCGCCGGGAATCATATCGTTGCGGATGTCGTCTTCTCCGGTACCGGCATAGATCACGTTTGGGTCGGAGGGCGCCACCGCGATGGCACCGATGCTGGCGCTCAGGCCGGGCAGCTTGCCGTCGGTGATGTTCTTCCACTCGAGTCCGTCGTCGGTGCTCCTCCACACGCCGCCGCCTACGGTGCCGGCATAGAAGAGGTTGTCGTGCCCCGGAACTCCGGTGACAGTGACCACGCGTCCGCCGATGTAAGGCCCGACGGAACGCCACTTGAGCTTGCTCATCAGCGCCTGCGCCGTCAGGTCGCCGGAGGTCTGGGCTCCGAGGGGCAGGGCAAGCAGGGCTGCTGCGGTGAAGGCGAGAAAAGCACCGGCAGGCACGACTATTCGTTTCACGATCCGGCTCTCCTGATGGACTAATCCTGGGTGACTCACTGGAAAACCGAACTATAACACTGCGAACTGCCCTCCGGACGCTTTGGGGCGACGCATCGGAAATTGGCTTGCGCGAGTGAAATACCGTCGCAGGCGCAGGTCCGGGCTCAGGCGGGCCTCAGCGTGACGGACTGCGGGGGGCTGAGGGCTCGCGAATTCGACGATCGAGCCGGTTGACGGGCGCAACCCGGTTCGGTTATCCATGCATCTGAATTAGTCCTCGTTTCCCAGCAATGTGCTATGGGTTCATCGGTCCCAGGGGGGCTTTGAAATTCGTGGAGACTACGGTCAAGCCGGCACCCGGCTCCGAAAATCCAATAACGCCAACGGCTGCCCTGTCGGGCGGCGGCGATCTGGGCAAGCTGATGCGCTCGCTCGATTGGTCGCAGACGCCCCTGGGTGCGGTGGAGGAATGGCCCCAAAGTCTGCGAACCTCGGCCAGCATCTGTCTCGCTTCGCGATTTCCGATCGTCCTCTACTGGGGTAAGGAGCTGGTCGTTCTCTATAACGACGCTTACAGCCAGATTCTCGGCAGCAAACATCCCTGGGCGCTCGGCCGGACATGCCGGGTGTGCTGGGCGGAAATCTGGGACACCATCGGGCCCATGCTGGACGGCGTTCTGCGCACCGGCGAAGCGACCTGGTCCGACGATCTGCTGCTGATGCTGGAACGCTTCGGATATCCCGAGGAGTGCTACTTCTCGTTCTCGTTTAGTCCCGTTCGAGTGGAGAGCGGCGAGGTCGGGGGCGTATTTACGGCGGTCATTGAAACCACCGAGAAGGTGATTGGAGAGCGCCGGCTGCGGACGCTGGGGGATCTGGCGACGCACGGCGTGGCAGCCAAGAGCGAAGAGGACGCATGGCAAATGGCGGCCGCTACGCTTGGGGAGAATGCGGCCGATATCCCCTTTGCTGTTCTTTGCCAGGCTGCCGGCGAGGAGCTCCGGCTGGTGGCGACCGCGGGCATCAGCAGCGAACATCCATTCTGCGAGGAGCTTCGCAGAGCGGGCTCGGGCCTTTTCCAGATGGCGATCGATGCCGCCGGCAAGGGGCGGCGCGGCGTGCTGACGGAGATGGGCACATTGTTCGGGGATCTGCCGAGCGGGCCGTGGCGAATGTCTCCCCGTTCGGCGGTCGTCCTTCCCATCGCCGCACTGGGCCAGGGACCGTCGGGGGTTCTGGTGGCCGCCGCCAGTCCGGCGAAGGCCCTGGATGACAGTTACAACACCTTTTTTGAACTGGTGGCGCGGCAGATTGCCACCGGCATCGCTGACGCGCGCTCCCATGAGGAGGAACGCAGGCGCGCCGAAGAACTGGCTGCTCTGGACCGCGCCAGGACGCTCTTCTTCAGCAATGTCAGCCATGAGCTGCGGACTCCGCTTACCCTGCTCCTCGGTCCGACGGAAGGAGCGCTGGCCTCGCCCGATCGAGCCCTGAAGGGTGCGGACCTGGAGCTGCTCTACCGCAACGAGCTGCGCCTGCTCAAGCTGGTCAATATGCTGCTGGAGTTCTCCCGGCTCGAAGCCGGGCGGGTGCAGGCTTCCTACGAGCCGACTTCATTGGGAGAATTCACGGCTGAGATCGCCAGCGTATTTCGCTCGGCTATGGAGAAGGCGGGGCTGACCTTTACCGTGGACTGCCAGCCGCTCGGGGAACCCGTCTGGGTGGACCGGGTGATGTGGGAGCAGATCGTACTCAATCTCCTTTCCAACGCCTTCAAATTCACGCTCGAGGGGGAAGTTGCAGTCAGCCTGAGGGCGGCGCACGGTTCGGTAGAGCTCTCCATTCGAGATACAGGCGCCGGCATTCCACAGGAGGAGATCCCCAGGCTCTTCGAACGCTTCCACCGGGTGGAAACAACGCGGGCCCGGACGCAGGAGGGTTCCGGGATCGGCCTGGCGCTGGTGCAGGAACTGGTACGGCTGCACCGAGGGACCGTCCACGTGCAGAGCGTTGCCGGCGAGGGCAGTACCTTCACGGTTTCGATCCCACTGGGTATGGCACATCTTCCCGCCGACCGGCTCGGTGCAGTCGGGAACCCAGACCTCACGGCGCTGGGCGCCGCGAGTTTCATCGCGGAGGCTCAACGCTGGCTGCCGGGCGAACTGGAAGAGGCAGCGAATGAAGAGATGGCCTCCGGGTTGCCGTCTCTCGTGTTCGACGACAATTCGCCGGAAGACCGGCGCCGGGACAAAGTGTTGGTTGTCGACGACAACCGGGACATGCGGGAATACCTTTGCCGCCTGCTGGCGCACGAATATCAGGTTCACAGCGCGGCGAACGGTGCGGAGGCCTTCGAGCTTGCCGCCCGCATGCGTCCGGCGCTGATCCTGAGCGATGTCATGATGCCCGAGCTTGACGGCTTTGCTCTTCTTCAGGCGGTCCGCAGCGACCGTGATCTTGCCAGCACGCCGGTCATCCTGCTTTCTGCCCGTGCGGGCGAGGAGTCGAGGATTGAAGGGCTCGAAGCAGGCGCCGACGATTACCTGGTGAAGCCATTCACGGCGAGGGAGCTTCTGAGCCGGGTCGGAAGTCATCTGAGGATGGCTGCGATGCGGCGGGAAGCGACCGAGCGCGAAGCACGCTTGCGCGCGGAAGCCGAAAACGAACGGCGCCGGCTCCAGAATCTGCTCGCTCAGGCTCCCGCGGCTATCGGACTGATGAGCGGGCCTGAACATCGATGGGTCTACGTGAATGATCTCTACGTTCGGGTGACGGGCTGCGCGAGCGCCGCCGATCTTTTGGGAAAGACCATCCGGGAGAGCCTGCCCGAACTCCGCGACAGCGGATTCTGGGAACTTCTCGACGAGGTTTACCGCACCGGGCAGCCGTACTCCGGGCACGAAATGAGAGCCTCGCTGCGGGCCGCTCCCGGCGCTGAGGTCGTCGACAAGTATTTCGATTTCGTCTACCAGCCGCTGAGCGACCCCGAGGGACGGATCGAGGGGATCCTGGTGCACGCGGTGGAGGTGACGGCGCGAGTACAGGCGCGGACGCTGATCGAACAGAATCACGCACAGCTGAAAGCGGCGCACATTACCTCGCAGCGGCTGGCGGCGATCGTCGAGTCGTCGAGCGACGCGATCGTCAGCAAAGATCTGAACGGGTGCGTCACCAGCTGGAATCCCTGCGCCGAGCGGATGTTCGGTTACACGGCTGATGAGATGATCGGCCGGTCGATTCTGACCATCATTCCGCCGGAGCTGCACGCAGACGAGGAGAGGATCCTCGCAACCATCCGCAGCGGCAGGCGCATCGAGCATTTCGAAACCGTGCGGGTTACAAAATCGGGCGAACGGATCGATGTCTCACTGTCGATCTCTCCGGTCCGGGACGAGACGGGGAGCATCGTCGGCGCCTCGAAGATCGTACGCGACATCACCCAGCGCAAACGAGCCGAGCACGCCCTGCGCACCACTGAGAAGCTGGCGTCGGTGGGACGGCTTGCCGCCACGGTCGCCCACGAAATCAATAACCCACTGGAGTCGGTGACCAACCTGGTCTACCTTGCGCGGGAAAGCTCCGATCAGGAGAGTGTTCGAAATTTTCTGGCCACAGCCGAAGAAGAGCTCGCACGCGTCGCGGTTCTCACCCGGCAAACGCTTGGGTTTTACCGGGACACCAAAGCGCCGACGTCCGTCAAACTCGGCGATCTTGTCGGGCCCCTGGTGTCGGCATTCCAGCCGAGAGCGCGGAACAAGGCCGTCCGGGTCGATACCGAGATTCGAGAGCAGCGCCCGGTGCGAGGGCTCGCCGGCGAAATTCGCCAGGTGATGGCTAATCTGCTGACGAACAGCCTCGACGCTGTGCCGTCGCAGGGCCGGGTACGCATCCGCATTCAGGATGCGCGCGAATGGAGCGGAAAATGCCGGGCCGGCGTTCGGCTGACGATTGCGGACAACGGGAGCGGGATTGCGCCGGGGCTCCGCCAAAATCTGTTCGAGCCATTTTTCACCACGAAGAAGGATGTTGGCACCGGTCTCGGGCTTTGGGTGTGCCGTGCGATTGTGGAAAAACATGAGGGAAGTATCAGGCTGAGAAGCAGCACCCGGGAGGGCCGGACCGGCACAACGTTCTCGGTGTTCTTCCCGATAGCCGAAGCCGTGAAACCGATGGCCGGATGAGCACGGGGACCCGGTCGCAGCCCTGCCTTTTGCCTTGTTGATCGCACGCAGCCTGGATCCAGCCTTAAGAGCCGAACCCTGATTGTGAATCGAGGATCCTGGACAGGTGCGGCTCTTTTCATCGAAGGATTACAACCTGACTTAGGGTGCCGGAGTCGCTTGCTGCGGGTAATCCACGCGGAGGGCGAGGATTTCGTAGGGGGTGAAGGGCGCGCTGACGCGGTTGCCGGTGATGGGGAGCCAGCGGCCCTGGGGCGTCTCCATCAGATTGGTTTCGACGGCGCGGGTGGCTCCGGGTGGCACGGTCACGGAGAGATCGCCGGATTTGCCGGCCCACTCGTAGAAGTGGAACTCGAGCGAGTGGGTGTCTTCGGCCTTCTTCATGGCAGTGAGGACGATGTCGTCGGGGGTGACGGAGACGAAGGAATGCGCGGCGGGCAGTGAACCGTCGTGCGCTTCAACCTGCATGGCGGGGAAGGGGAAGTTGAAGTCGTAGCCGTGGCGGACGGTGAGCGCCTGCTGCCACGAGCCGGCGTGGGGATAGAGCGCGTAGCTGAAGCGCTGCTGGCCGCGGTCGGCGTTGGGATCGGGCCAGACGGGCGAGCGCAGCAGGGTGAGGCGCAGGAGATTGCCGACCGCGTCGTATCCGTACTTGCAGTTGTTGATGAGGCTGAAGCCGTGCTGGGCGTCACCTTCGTCGGCCCAGCGCTGCGCGGGGACTTCGAAGCGGGCTTTCTCCCAGCTGTTGTTGCGCGTGGTGGGACGCTGGATGGAGCCGTAGGGGATTTCGTAGGTGGCGAAGGGGCTGGTGGCGGAGAGCGCGAAGGCGGCCTTGAGGAGGATGTGCGTCTCGTGCCAGTCGACGTCATTCTTCACGACGACCTGATCGGAGCCGTTCTCGAGGATGATGTCCTGCACGAATTTGGATTTGTCCCAGTGGCGGGTGATGCGAATGTCGGCGCGCAGGGGGGTGTTGTCGACGACCTGGACCGAGTCGACCTGATCGATGAGCGTGGGCGGCTGGTCGAGAGTGCCGGGATCGATGTTCCAGGCGTCGTATTCTTTCGGATTGTCTTTGAAAGCCTGGAGCTCGTTGCCGCAGGAGCCGGCGGCGAGGGTTTCAAAGCCGGCCTTTTTGTCGTAGAGGCTGGTGATGCATCCGGTTTTGGGATCGACCGCGACGCGGAGCCAGGAGTTCTCGAGGGTGGTGCCGCTTACGCGGAGATCGCTGGGAAAGGCGCGTTGACCGGGAACGACGCGGAGGACCTCGTAACCGAGCGAAGGAATGTCGCGGGCCTGGACGAGAAGGTGGAAGGTGCTGGTGGCGGCGTCGCGAGAGAGGACTTCAGAGGGCAGAACGACGCCGTGGACATCGAGGACGGAGACGCTGTCGGCGGGTGAGGGCATCTGGACGTCGACATGGACGTCGCCGGTGCGGGCCCAGCCGAGCGGATTGAAGACGAAGACAGGAACGCCGGCGGGGACGCGGGTGTCGACGCGGGCGGCAACGGTGGCGAGGGCCTTCGAGGAAATTTCACTGGTGGCCCAGCGGACCTGATCGAAGTCCTTCTGCGCGTCCTGGTAGATGACGCCGATGCCGGAGCCGGCAGCGAGGTCGTGAAAATCGTTGAAGGTGATTTTCTTCCAGGCGTCGGTGAGCTCATCGTTGGGGTAGGGACTGCCGTCGAGCCAGGCGAGCGAGGCGGCTTTTTCGGCGTCGAGGGTCCACTCGGGCGCTTCACGCAAGTTGCGCTTCATGTTGGCCTGGGTGGTGTAGACGCCGCGGTGAAACTCGAGGTACATCTCGTCATCCCAGGTGGGGATGGAAATTTTTCCGGGGACAGGGGTGGGCAGGACGTAGCCCTGACCGATGGTGCGGTAATCCCAGGTGCGGGATTCGGGGGCGAGCTCCCGCTCGACGGTGGAGAAGTATGGCTGCGCGGTGCCGAACTGCATTTTGGGGACGACTTTATCGGGCTGCATCCAGTGCAGGCCCTCGTCGAGCATGGCGCGGGTGGGGCCACCGCCGTGGTCGCCGACGCCGTAGAGGTCCATCATCTCGTTCATGCCGGGAGCGAACTGGCGGGCCTGGGCGAGATCGGCGGCGAGGCGGACGGGATTGAGGTTGGTGTTGGCGTAGTCGTGCGGGAAGTAAGTGAGGACTTTGCTGCCGTCGGGCGACTCCCACCAGAAGAGTTTGAAGGGCAGCTTGTTGGTGTCGTTCCACGCCATCTTCTGCGTAACAAAAACGTCGATGCCGGATTTTTTGTAGATCTGCGGGAGCTGCCAGTTATAGCCGAAGGAATCGGGGTTCCATCCAATGTGGACGTCGACCCCGTAGTGCTGCTGATACCAGCGCTTGCCGATGAGGATCGAGCGCGTGGTGGATTCGCCGTCGGGCATGTTGAGGTCGGGCTCGACCCACATGCCGCCCACCACTTCCCAGCGGCCCTCGTCGATGCGCTTCTTGATCTGCGCGTTGATTTCGGGATAGTCGCGCGCCATCCAGTCGTTGTAGTCGGCGGCGGACTGGGT
>DATJQW010000059.1:0-25216 GCA_035505395.1 Acidobacteriaceae bacterium | reverse complement strand
CCTTCGCCGGAATCGGAGACGCGGCCGGCGAATTTCGAGAGCTGGGGACTCTCGTGCAGCGCGGCGGCGGTGAGGTCGAGCAACCACGAGCCGACGACGCTGCCGCGGCGCCAGACTTCGGCGACTTCGGGCACATCGATGTCGTACTGGTAGAGCTCGGGATGACGCAGCGGGGTGGTCTCGGCGTCGACTTCCTGCTTTTTGCTGCCCACGTTGGCGCTGTGGATGATGTTGAGGCCCTCGGCGATGGCGGCCATGATGCCGTACTCGATGCCGTTGTGGACCATTTTGACGAAGTGGCCTGCGCCGTTCGGTCCGCAGCGCAGATAGCCATGCTCGGAGGGGGTGGGATCGCCGGTGCGGCCGGGTGTGCGGCCTGCCGAGTCCACGCCGGGAGCGAGGGACTTGAAGATGGGATCGAGGTGGTTCACCACGTCCTCTTCGCCGCCGATCATGAGGCAGTAGCCGCGCTCGAGGCCCCAGACGCCGCCGCTGGTGCCGCAGTCGACGTAGTGGATCCCTTTCGTTTTGAGCTCGCCGGCGCGGCGGATGTCGTCAATGTAGTAGGAATTGCCGCCGTCGATGACGATGTCGCCTTTGGCGAGCACGGGAACCAGCGAGCTGAGCGTCGAATCGACGGCGCCGGCGGGGATCATCAGCCAGACGGCGCGGGGTGCGGTGAGCTGTGCGGCGAAATCCTGGAGGCTCTTCGAGGACTTTGCGCCCTTCGCGACGAGGTCCTGCATGGCCTGGGGATGAGTGTCGTAGACGACGCACTGGTGACCGGCTTTGAGGAGCCGCTGCACCATGTAGGAGCCCATCCGGCCGAGCCCGATCATTCCAAGTTGCATGTGCTTGTCCTCCTGGATCAGTTTGCCGCTGAAGGTTGCGCCGCCATCGAAAACGGCCCTCGCTGTTAAGATTCCGTGCCGGGCATCTGGTCGCGTCTCGATTTGGCCGCCGCCTGCAAAAAGCCCCGCGCCGGACCCCATTCTTCGCCGCGAAGCGGGAATCCCGCCATGCGATCTTCAGTGAGTTCCGTCACATTCCGAGACCGATGACACGAGTCTAGTATTGGTAATACCCTGAAACCGCGCTCCGGTCATTACGATGCCAAATAATCTTCGCGATTTGTTCAGCGACAGCAGCGGACGGGTTCGCGGCCGGATTGCGGGCATTTATGCGCTGCTGCTCGCATTCAACGCGGGTGCGTGGCTGTGGGCGGCGGTGGCCTTCCATCGCTACCCGGTGCTGCTGGGCACGGCGTTTCTGGCCTACAGCTTCGGGCTGCGGCACGCGGTGGATGCCGATCACATTGCGGCCATCGACAACGTGACGCGCAAGCTGATGCAGGAGGGCAAGCGACCGGTAGCGGTGGGCTTCATGTTTTCCCTTGGCCACTCGACCATCGTGGTGGTGGGCTCGCTGGCCATTGCCGCGGCGGCGCTGGGCCTGCAGCGGCACATCGATCACTACCGGACGATCGGCGGCGTGGTGGGCACGCTGGTTTCGTCGCTGTTTCTGCTGGCCATCGCGCTGGTGAACCTGGTCATCCTGCGCTCGGTGTGGCAAACCTTCACACGGGTGCGGCGCGGCGAGCGTTATGAGGACGAGGACCTGGACCTGCTGCTCGCGAACCGCGGCTTTCTGGCGCGGATTTTCCGGCCCATCTTCGCGATGATCCGGAGGAGCTGGCACATGTATCCGCTGGGCGTGCTCTTCGGGCTGGGGTTTGACACGGCGACGGAGATCGGAGTGCTCGGCATTTCCGCTGCGGAAGCCTCGCGGGGGCTGTCGCTGTGGTCGATCCTCGTTTTTCCTGTGCTCTTCGCGGCAGGCATGTCGCTGGTCGACACGACCGACAACATCCTGATGCTGGGCGCGTATGGGTGGGCGTACGTCAAGCCGATCCGAAAGCTCTACTACAACCTGACGATCACCGCAGTGTCTGTGGTGGTGGCGCTGGTGGTGGGCGGCATCGAGGCGCTGGGGCTGGTGGGCGGACAGCTGCATCTGCAGGGAGCCTTCTGGGGGCTGGTGGGGCGGCTCAACGACAACTTCGGGGTGCTGGGCTACTGCATCGTGGGCCTCTTCGCGCTGGCCTGGATTGTCTCCATCGCGATCTACAGGCTGCGGCGCTTCGAGGAACTGGAGCTGAGCACGGAAGCGTGAATTGACATCGCGCGGCGCGGCGCATAACTTCGGCAATTCGGGATGAATTCTTCCGAGACGAGGAGCCTACCGTAATGCCGCGTTTTCTTTCTGCCCTCCTTCCAGTCCTTCTCATCGCCTGTGCGGCCGCGCAGAACACGCCGCCCGCGGGGCAGCTGGACCCCACGCGCAACATCGCCGACCCCGTTCTCTTCTCGTCGTTCCATCAGCCCCTGCCGGAGCAGTACATCTGGACGCATGACCCGGCGGGGCAGACCCAGGCGCAGCAGGATGCGCCGCGTTATTTCCTCGTTCACTTCCGCGTGGACAGCGTGCCGCAGACGGCCACGCTGTATGTGGCCGGGCCGATGAACGCCGAGGTATGGGTGAACGGGACCGAAGCCGGGCATTTCCTGGGCGATCCGCTGTCGCGCATCGATGTGCACGTGTACTGGGCGAACGTGACGCAACTGCTGCATGCGGGCGACAACACGGTGGCCGTGGAAGCCGACCACGGAGGCGCGCTGGTGGCGAAGATTGTTCCGGCGGCGGACGGCGTGAATGCGCCCGCCATGCTGATCAGCGACGGCTCCTGGAAAGTGACGCAGCAGGCGGCCGATGGCTGGCAGAATGCGGGCTTCGACGCGAGCGCCTGGCCGGCCGTGAAGGCGCGCGGCTCGATCGAGGGCAACATCGATTTCTTCCAGTGGAACAGCGACGCGGGCATGTACGACTGGCCCGGCTACGAGGGCGCGTCGTCCTTCCTGGCACATGTGTATCTGCCGGCGGAGAAGGTGATCGACGTCTATCAGGGCAACGGCAGCTTCGAGAACGTGGATGCGCTGACGCAGGAGACGGTCGACCCTGCGCACGAATTCACGGTGAAGATGCACCTGGACGTCACGCGTAACTTCACGCCTGGGCTGACGCTCGATTTCGGGCGCGAGGTGGCGGGGCGCGTGCAGGTGATTTCGGACAGCGATGCGCCTGCGGTCGTCTCGATTGCCTATGGCGAATCGTTGGGTGAGCTGAACAACGAGCCGTATCTGGGCGACAACGCGGTCTTCGTCAATCCGCACGCGAGCGCGGTGGGGCCGAAGTCGGCGTTCCGGTATGCGCGGATCCGCTTTCTGGCGGCGGGCGATTTTCGGGTCAAAGCGATCCGGCTGGAAGACATCTATTACCCGGTGCACTATCTCGGATCGTTCGAGTCGTCGGATGCGCTGCTGAATCGCATCTGGGAGACCGGAGCCTACACCAGCCACCTGTGCATGCAGGACGACATCTGGGACGCGCCCAAGCGCGACCGCGGCCGCTGGATGGGCGACACCGATGTGAGCGGGAGGGTGATCGACGCGGTCTTCGGCGACCACTTCCTCGTCGAAGACACGCTGACCCGGCTGATCGGGCCGCTGCCGATCACGCAGCCCGTGAACGGAATTCCCGGATACTCGTCATTCTGGTTCACGGAGCTCCAGGACTATGTGCAGCACAACGGCCGCATCGAGTACGTGCGCGCCATGCACGACCGCATGGTGGGGCTGCTCGAGTTCATGGACAAGGATTTCAACGCGCAGGACCAGTTCATCAACCACACCCACGACTGGCCGTATGTGGACTGGTCGCTGTGGCTCGACGGGCAGTCGGCGGAGTCGACGGAGACGACCGTGCTCGAGTACATCCGCGCCTACCGCGCCGGAGCGTGGCTGCTGCGGCAGATCGGCGACACGCAGAACGCAGACCACTTCGAGCAGCGCGCCGATACCCTTTCGAAGCTGAGCCAGCAGCAGGACTGGACGGACGGCTCGTACGGTCCGCGCTGGCAGACGAATGCGATGGCCGTGATCTCCGGCGTTGCGCCGACCGATCAGTACGGATCGATCTGGCAGAACGTGCTCGAACAGGTGGGACAGCCGACCTTCCGCCCCAATGTGATCACACCGTATTACGGCTCGTACGTGCTGGATGCGATGGCGCAGATGAACCATCGCGAGGCGGCGCTGAAGTGGATCCGTGAATACTGGGGTGGGATGATTGCCGAAGGAGCGACGAGCTTCTGGGAAGCCTACGATCCGGCGTGGCCGAAGGACGATCCGCATGTGGATCTGCAGGCCGACGACACGGCGGGTTACCGCATCAGCCTGGCGCACGGATGGTCGAGCGCGCCCACCTTCTGGCTGATGCAGGAGGTGCTGGGCATTCAGCCGACGGCGCCGGGATTCGCGAAAACGACCATCCGGCCCGATCTGCTCGATCTGGAATGGGCGAAGGGCGCGGAGCCGACGCCGCAGGGGCTGCTGAAAGTGGATCTGCGCAAGACCCACGACGAGCACAGCCTGCACGCAGTCATCGATCTGCCGCCGGGAGTGGAGGCAACGGTGCTGTATCCTGCGACGCCTGGGACGGGTCCGCTGATGGTGAACGGTGAGCGCCAAACCGGCACGCCAGCCGAGAACGGCAGCCGCGTGGCGATCGTGCTCAGCAAGCCCGGGCAGTACGAGATTCACGCCGCGGATTGAGCGCAGGCCCGGTCAGCGAACGGAGCCGAGAGAGGAATCGGGACCGTTCATGCCCGGGTGGCTGACCTCATTCGCGTGGGGCACGAGCTGGGCGTAGATCTCCCGCGGGAGATTCGTGCGCCAGTGGCCGGTGATGCGCGCGAAGAGCACAGTTCCGAGAAAAAGAATGGCGAGGATGGCGGCGACGGCGCGGGGGCTGGCGATGCGGCCGCGCCAGCGCTCCGCCAGCGGAGTTTTGCGGGGCGGCAAGGCGAACTGCAGGCCGTTTTCGACGGGGCAGGCGGCGACGCAGGCCATGCAGGCGCTGCACTCGACGGAGCGAATCCGGACGAGCTGGTCGACTTTGAGATGCGCGGGGCAGACGCGGGCGCACTTGCCGCAGTCGATGCAGGCTTCGGGGTCGCGGCGAATTTTGAGCGGGCTCAGCAGCGAGGCAAGTCCCATGAGCGCGCCATAGGGGCAGAGGTAGCGGCACCAGAAGTTCTCGACCAGCATGGAGAGCAGGGCCAGCACGCCGAGAACGATCGCCGCGGTGAGCGAGAGGTCGCGGAAAAAGTTGAGCATCTTCACGTCGGCAACCAGGCCGTAGGGTGTGAGCATGAAGCCGGCGAGCGCTTCGGCGGACATACTGGCGATGATGACGACGAAGAAGCCGAGCAGAACGTATTTGAGGCTGCGCAGCGAGAGATCGGCCCAGCGCGGGAGGCGGAGGTTGCGGCCGAAGACGCGGCGGCCCAGCTTCCAAAGATATTCGGAGAGGGTGCCGACGGGGCAGAGCCACGCGCAGAAAGATTTTTTCAGGAGCAGGCTCATCAGCAGGAAAGCGATGAGCAGAAACATGGCGGCGGGGTGGATGGGGGTGACGTGGCCGGTGACGAGCAGGTATTTCAGGTTCATCAGGCCGGCGATGGGCAGCCAGCCTTCGACGCCGGCGGGGCGGCTGACGTGCAGGCCGAGGCCGCCGCGCTCGAATCCGCGGACCCAGAGGTAGAACTGCAGGCCGATCCAGGCGTTCAGGGCGATAAAGATTCCCTGGGCGATGCGCCGGATGCGCTGGGACTGGTCCGGCGCGGAACGGCGGATGACTTTTTTAGGTGTGGCCTTGCGCGCGGCGGCGGTTTCGAACGGTTGCGTGCCCATTTCCCGCATCTCCTGCGTTGAAAGTAGCGGGGGCTGGGCGCCGAAGCAGTGACTTTTATCACGCGGGAAGGGCCAGGGATCAGGCCGGAGGCGTGTAAAATTGGACATAGCGCGTCAGATCTAGGGGCGGCTTCCCGCAACTTCCCTGCACAGTTCAGGCGATTCCCGCGAAGCTCAGGACCTCGCGCGCAACAAGATCCTTTCAGGAGCACCATGATGGCGAAGATTGCCAAAACAGCCGACCGCAAGAAGATGATGGACACGACCAAGAGCACGGATTGCCCGAAGTGCTCCAAGCCCACCCGCATTGTGAAGCGGGTGAAGGACCGCGAGCGGGGGATTCCGGGCGGGGTGTACATTTCCTGCTCGGCCTGCGAGTTCTACGAAAAGCTGTAGCCGGTCTTTATGGCGTGAGCGGATGCTGAGCGGGCTCCGGCTTGCGCAGCACGGCATTTTCAACCAGCGCGAGCACCAGAATGGCGGCCAGCGCGGCGACGGGAACGGCGAATCCGACGCGCAGCGAGGCCGATGCCGTGGATACCAGGCCGGTGAGCCAGGGCAGGACGGCTCCGCCGCCGGCGCACATGGCAAAGACCCAGCCAGTCCGGCGATGATCGCTGAGGCGGGCGAGCAGGCGCGCGACCCCCAGCGGGAAAACAGGGCCAAAACCGATGCCGGCGGCGACGACGGCCACCAGCACCGTGGCCGTTGCATGCGGCTGAATAAGAGCGGCGACGGCCGCCAGGGCGAGCACGAGGCCGGGCACCAGGACCGCACTCTCAGAGAATTTGCGCAGCGCGAGCGATGTGAGGCCGCGTCCGGCAAGCAGGGCCATCCAGTAAATGGAGACGGTGAGGCTCGAGTCGGCGAGGGTGAATCCGCTGAAGCGGTGCGCGTAGGTGGCGATCCAGCCGCCGACGGCGTTCTCCACCCCGACATAGAGGAAGAGAAAGAGCGCAAAGAACGCGAGGGTGCCGAACTGCGAAGAGGCCGTCGCTCGGGCGCGAGGGGAAGGGCCGGCCGGAACGCGCAGGAGCGGCGCGAACGCAGCGAACATGCCCAGTGCGGCCAGTGCGAGCAGGAGGAGCAGGGGACGCATGCGATGGGAGCGTTCGGCTGCGGCGATGACCCAGGGACAGGCAACGGCGCCCATCCCCCACCAGAGATTCACGATGGAGAGGCGGCGACCGCGACCGGCGGAAGCCGCACCTGCGGTGAGATTGGTGGCGGTGACCGAGAGGCCGGTTCCGAAGCCGATCAGCGCAAAGGCCATGAGGGCCAGAGGGTGACCCGTGGCAGCGTTGGTGCCGGCTGCGGCGACGTCCAGCAGCGCCACTCCGGCGGCCATGAACGCAAAGCCGCCGGGCAGGCTGCGGTGAAGCCGCCACGGCGAAAAGACGGCGCCCACGGTAGAGGCGGCAAACTCGGCGGCGAAAAATCCGCCGGATTGGACGTCGGGCAGCCCCCAGCGCGCCGCCAGCAACGGCAGCAGCGGGCCGGGGAGCACGGTGACGATGCCGCAGATGACAAAGCCGACGCAGAGCAGCCAGAAGCGGGGAGCGTAGGTGCGCGTTGCGAGCATCGACGGGCAGTTCTGCGCCTTATTTCTTCCGGGCGCGGTGCGGGTTCGCGGGCGCGGTGGATTCGCGGATAATCAGCTCGGGGACGATGGGCACCTCGTCAGGGTGTTCCCGCGCACCGCGGATGCGATCCAGCAGAATCTGTGCCGCGGTGTTGCCCATGCTGTTGAGCGGCTGGCGGATGGTGGTGAGGCTGGGGGTGTGATAGAGCGCTCCCTGGATGTCGTCGAAACCGATGACGGAAATGTTGTCGGGGACGCGCAGGCCGTGATCGCGGAAGACGCGAATGGCGCCGATGGCGGCGATGTCGTTATAGGAGACGAGGGCGGTGAAGGGGCGCTTTTGCGCGAGCAGTTGCCGGGCGGCGGGGTAGCCCAGTTCGAGAGTAGAAAGATTCTGCTCCAGCTGCACCACGAGGCTGGGGTGGACCTCGATGCCGAGTTTTTTTGCGACGGCCATGAGGCTCTTCCAGCGGTCGGCGGAATCGGAGCTGAACGGCTGGCCGCGCATGAAGGCGATTTGGCGGTGACCGAGCTGGACGAGATGGCGCAGCGCCAGCTCGGCGGCGCGCGCGTGGTCGAGCACGATGCGGGTGACGCCGGGCAGAGACTTATGGCCGGCAACGGCGACCACCGGCAGGGGCAAGCTGTGCTGGAGAGCGGTATCGATGACGATGAAACCCTCGACGGAGCGTTCCATCAGCAGGCCAGGATATTCCTCGATCAGATCGGCTTTGCGGCGGTGGCTGGCGGTGAGGTAGAAGTAGCCTTCCTCGATGAGGACCTCTTCGATGCCGTTCATCACAAGGTCGGAGTAACCGTCGCTCAGCTCGGGGACCAGCACGCCGATGGAAAAGCTCTGGCGGCGGCGCAGAGAGCGGGCAAAAAAGCTGGGCCGGTAGTCGAATTTTTTCGCGGCGGCGATCACGCGGTCGCGCGTTTCCTGGGGAATGGAGCGCACGCCCGGCGCGTTGTTGAGAACCAGCGAGATGGTCGCCGGGGAAAGATCGAGGTAGTCGCCGAGCGTGCGCAGGCTGATGGGCCGCGCAGGAAGAAAGCCCGACGCGCCGTTTCCGGCAGCGGCACGGGAAGCTCCGCGGGCGCCTGCCGGGCGCCGGGCCGGATCCGTCCTGGTTCGGGGCATAATCCTGTTGTATTCAGTTCGGAGCGGGGATTCAATGAGGAAATTTCGGGCGGCAGTGGTGGCGGAGGCCGCTTCATCCCGAGGTCCTGCGGCCGGACCATGGTCGCCGCGATCCCGGGGGTTACGTTCGACAGAAGACGAGCTTTCGGTGCGCCTGCAACGGCGTTATCCTTGGATTACCCCTTCCTGATCGAGTCCGGCCTGCGCGAAGCCGGCGCGCCCCGGGAAGCCGGGAGTATCCGTGCTCAACCGCGAAGAGAAACTGCCTGCCTTTCGACTGACCGCGATCCAGTATGTGATCGCGGCGGTGCTGGCCACGCTCGTCTTCGGCCTTTGGCGGCTGCAGGTGGTTGGCGGACAGAACTATCACGCGCTGGCGGAGGCCAACCGCATCCGCAAGGTGCCCATCCTGGCGCCGCGGGGAAAGATCTTCGATCGCTACGGGCGGCTGCTGGTGGACAATTACCCCTCGGTTTCCTGCTTCCTGGTGCGCGAGCAGGGGCATGACATCACGCCGGACCTGCCGCTGATTGCGCGCGGTCTGGACATGACGGTGGATCAGATTCAGGCCATTCTGAGGAAGTACCGCTACGCGCCGCACTACCAGCCGCTGCCGCTGAAGCAGGACATCACGCCGGACGAACAGGAGTTCATCGAGGCGCACAAGGACGAGCTGCCGGAGCTGGACACGATCGAGGAAGAACGGCGGCTGTATCCGGGCGGAGGGTTTGCAGCGCAGCTGATCGGCTATGTGGGCGAAGTGAGCGAGCAGATGCTGGACAACGATCCGCGCTACGCCTTTTACCAGCCGGGCGATGTGGTGGGCGAGTCGGGGGTGGAGGGGTCGTACGACAGCGTGCTGCGCGGGGTAGACGGATCGCAGGACATTGCCGTGGACAGCCACGGCCGCGAAGTGGGGCGGCTGGGCATTGAGCCGGCGCAGCCGGGGCACAGCCTGCGACTGACGATCGATCTGGATATCCAGCGCGCTGCGGAGAATGCGCTGGGCGACCGTGACGGCGCGGTGATTGCGATGGATCCGCATACCGGCGAGATCCTGGCGCTGGTGAGCCGGCCGGTCTTCGATCCCAATGAGTTCGCGGTGCGGATCAGCCGCAATGACTGGGACAAGCTGATCACGGATCCGGCGCACCCGCTGATGGACAAGGCGATACAGGCGCAGCTGGCGCCGGGCTCGACGTTCAAGATCATCATGTCGCTGGCCGGTCTCCAGGAAGGCATTGCGCAGAACTTCAAGGTCGACTGCACCGGCGGCGCGACCATTTTCGGCCATTTCTACGCGTGCGATAAGCGCCATGGCGAAGTGGATATCGAGAACGCCATTCCCTGGTCGTGCGACACGTATTTTTATGAGCTCGCGGTGCGTCTCGGCATCGACACCATTGCGAAGTACGCGCACTCCGTCGGCATTGGCGTGAAGACGGGCATCGATTTGCCGAATGAGGCCACCGGCACCATGCCCTCCACCGAGTGGAAACTGCGCACCTTCCACGAGAAATGGTACGCGGGCGAAGTGGTCTCGGTCGGCATCGGCCAGGGAGCGGTCGCGGTGACGCCCATCCAGTTGCTCCGGGCCATCGCCGGCATTGCCTCCGGCGGCGTGCTCAAGCGGCCGCATGTGGTTTTTCCCGACGAGCTGAGCGAGGATGAGCGGCAGGCGATCCTCAACAACTATCCCGGCTCGGGCGACGCCACCATCCCCGAATCTGTCGAAACGTGGCAGATCATCACAGACGGCATGTACAACACGCTGAACGGGCCCGGAGGAACGGCCTGGGCATCGCGGCTGCAGGGCATCGATTTCGCGGGCAAGACGGGCACCGCTGAAGTCGTCAACCACAGCGCCGGCGTGAAAAGCCTGGGTACGGGGAATGAGCGCGCGAACGCGTGGTTCGTGGGTCTGGCGCCGCGCCGCAATCCCGACATCGCGGTGGTGGTGCTGAACGAACACGGCGGGTGGGGCGCCGAGGCCGCCGCCCCCATCGCGGCACGGGTGATCGAGGCGTACGTCGACAAGCAGCGGCGCCTGGACCACAACCTGGTGGCGCAGGGCCAGAAACAGATCCAGGTGGGAGCGCTCTGGTCGAATCCGGCAGCGCCGGATGCTCTGGGCGGCAAGCCAGTCCCGGCTGCGATTCTGCCGGGGCAGAAGAACAACCCGGAACTGGCGTCGGTTCGCGGCGGACATTTCTCGGTCCCTGTGAAGCAACACTGAATTGCTCGTGACGGCCGGAACGCGGCGCGAAATTGCGCGCGCAACGCGTAGGCTGGATTCATGATCCGCAGGCGGGTAGTGGGTTTGGCGCTGGCGGCCTTGCTGCCGGCCGCCGTCCCGGCATGGGCGCAGACAAACTGGGTGGGCACGTGGGCGTCGTCGCAGCAGATTCCTGAGCCGGCGAATTCCCTGGCGCCGGAGGCGATGCGCGATGCGACAATTCGGCAGCTCTTTCGCGTATCGATAGCCGGCAGCGTGGTGCGCGTGCGGCTCTCCAATGCATTCGGAACGCAGCCTCTGCTCTTTACTTCGGTGCACATCGCGCGGCCGGTGTCGCCGCCGGGGGCGCAGATCGATCCGGCAAGCGATCGCGTGGTGACGTTCTTCGGCAAGCCGGATGTGATTGTGCCGGCCGGCGCGGAGTATGTTTCCGATCCGATCCCATTTTCGCTCCCCGCCCTGTCGAGCGTGGCGGTGAGCTTTCATCTGGACGAGCCGCCGGCGGTGGAGACGGGACATCCTGGCTCGCGCGAGACGACGTATTTCGTGCATGGAGACTTGCCGGGCGCGGCGGATCTGCCGGGCGCGCAGACGATCGACCACTGGTATCAGGTTTCGGGAATCGAGGTGGAGGCGGCGCCGCAGGCTGCGGCGATTGCGGTCGTGGGCGACTCGCTGACCGACGGACACGCAACGACGACGAACGGCAACGACCGCTGGACGGATTTTCTGGCGGCGCGGCTGCAGGCGTCACCGGCGACGCGCGACATCGGGGTGCTGAACGAGGGGATTGGCGGAAATCGCCTGCTGCTCGACGGCTCGGGTCCGAACGCTCTGGCGCGCTTCAATCGAGACGTGCTGGCGCAGCCGGGGGTGCGGTGGGTCATCGTGCTGGAGGGTGTGAACGATCTGGGCATGCTGACCCGGGATGGGCCACAGCCGCCAGCGGCGCACGCGGCTCTGGTGGAACGAATCGAGGCCGGCTACGAGCAGATGGTGGAGCAGGCGCACGAGCACGGGATCAAAGCGATTGGCGGGACCATCACGCCCTACATGGGCTCGGACTACTACCATCCGGACGCAGCGAACGAGGCCGACCGGGAGGCGGTGAACGCGTGGATCCGGGCGCCGGGACACTTCGACGCGGTGATCGACTTCGATCGGGCGGTGCGCGATCCGCAACAGCCGGACCGGCTGCAGCCGCAACTGGACTGCGGGGATCATCTGCATCCAAACCCCGCGGGCTACAAGGTGATGGCGGAGGCGGTGCCGCTGGGATTGTTTGCGCAATCATCTGCGGCGGTCCCGCGAGATCTGCCCATGACCATGGCGTCGGGCCGGGAAGCGATGTATCGCGTTACGATAGAGGGTGATGCAGCAGAAGCGCGATCGGGCCGTGGTGTGCCTGTCGGGAGGGATGGATTCGTGCGTCTGCGCGGCGCTGGCGGCGCGGGACTACGAGGCCTATGCGCTGCACTGCAGCTACGGGCAAAGGACCGAGGAGCGGGAGTTGCGCGCGGCTCGCGCGGTGGCGGAAGCGCTGGGATTCAGGGATTTTCTGCATTTGCGGCTGGATCTTTTCCGGCGGATTGGCGGATCGGCGCTGACGGATGCCAGCATCGAGGTGCCGGAAGCTCCTCCGGCAGAGGCAATCGGCGCGGAGATCCCGGTGACGTACGTGCCCTTCCGCAACGCGCATTTTCTGTCGGCGGCGGTGAGCTGGGCCGAGGTGCTGGGGGCGAAGAACGTCCTGATCGGGGCGGTGGAGCAGGACAGCTCGGGATACCCCGACTGCCGGCCGGCGTATTACGAGGCTTTTCAGCAACTGATTCGCATGGGGACGCGCGAGGGTGACATCGCGGTGCGCACGCCGCTCATCCATATGCAGAAGAAGGGGATCGTGGCGCTGGGCCTTGAACTGGCCGCGCCCCTGGATTTAACGTGGTCTTGCTATTCCGGCCAGGAGGAGGCCTGCGGGGTGTGCGACAGTTGCGTGCTGCGGCTCCGCGCCTTCGACCAGGCGGGAGTCCGGGACCCAATCCGGTATGCCGCGCGCCGCGAGGGCGGACGTGCAGCCGGATCAACGCAGCAGGAACCCGCGGCGGCCTTCGGGTTGAAGGCCTCAGCGAGCCGGAAGGCGGTTCGATGAGGAACCCGAGCGCAGAGTGCGCCGTCCATCAGAGAGGAATGAATATGCACAGAAAGAATTTCCGGCTATGCGTGGCGCTGGCCGCTTCCGTTGTCCTCACGCTTGCGTTTGCGGCGCCGCGCGCTATGGCACAGGGCGCGACGGGCAAGATCCACGGCGCGGTGACCGACCCCACCGGCGCACCGGTAAAGAGCGGCACGGTTTCCCTGTATCCGGGCGGAATGTCATCGCCCACCCAGGAAGCCAAATACAACTTGCCGGTGGACGAGAGCGGGAACTATCACGGGGATAACATCGCGCCGGATACGTACACGGTCATTTTTCGTGCGCCGAACACCCCCAAGGACAAGGTGGTGGACCAGTTTGACGGCGTCAAGATCACGGCGGGGAGCGACACGGAGCAGAATTTCGACATGAGCCGCCCGGCGTATCTGGCGAAGCTGCCCGAAGAGGAGCGCAAGCAGATTGAGGAGACGAAGGAAAAGAACGCCTCAATCATGAAAGAGAACGCGCAGATCAAGAATCTGAACGCGGATCTGAAGACGGCGCGGGAAGACGACAAGCAGGAGAACTTCGCAGCAGCGGCGGCGCTGATGCAGCGGGATTCAGCGCTGAAGCCCGATGCCGGCGTGCTGTGGGTGGAGCTGGGCATTGCCCAGAAGGGGCTGAAGCAGTGGGCCGACTCCGAGACGTCGCTCAAAAAGGGGCTGGCGCTGGACAAGGCTTCGAAGAAGCCGGATGCCGCTCTCGATGGCGCCGCCGAAAACACGCTGGGCGAGGTTCTGGCGAATGAGGGGAAATATCCCGACGCGCAGGCAGCCTACGACGATGCGGTGAAGGACGACCCTTCGGCGGGAGCGATGTACTACACCAACGAAGCGATTATGATGGACCGCTTCGGGCAGATCGATGCCACGGTGGCGGCGGCGGACAAGGCCATCGCGGCCAATCCGAATGCTCCGATTCCTTACTATCTGAAGGGCAAGGCGCTGATCAATAAAGCCACCGTGGATCCGAAGACGCAGAAGATCATTGCGCCGCCGGGCTGCGCGGAGGCCTACCAGAAATACCTGGATCTGGCGCCGAACGGTCCGTTTGCCAACGATGCCAGGCAGGTGATCCAGGAGCTGGGCACGGCACAGTCGACCAGCTACAACGCCAAAAAGAAACACTGAACGAGGACTCGTTTGCCAAAAAGAGCGCCGGAGACGGCGCTCTTTTGTTTTTGCGAGAATGCAAAGGATGGCAAGTGCATCCCCGAGCGTGATTCTCAGCTACGAAGCGGCGGCGGCCGCGGTGCGCAGCCACGCAGAGCAGGTGAGCGCGCCGGACGTGGAACGCGTTGCGCTGCTGGACGCAGCGGGGCGCGTTCTGGCTGAGCCGATCCGGGCGGACCGCGATCAGCCGCCGTTTCCCCGCTCGACGCGCGATGGCTTTGCCTGCCGCGCCGCGGAACTCGCCCAGGGGCCGCTGCGCATCGCCGGGCTGCTGCGAGCGGGCGAGGCGTGGATGGGCGGCGCGCTGCGCACGGGAGAAGCGGTCGAAATCATGACCGGAGCGGCCGCGCCTGAGGGCGCCGACTGCGTGGTCATGATCGAACACGTGGAGGTGAGCGAGGGGCAGGTGCGCCTGACGGCGGGAGCTCCGGCGGCGGGAGAGAACATCGTTGCGGCGGGCGCCGAGGCACGCGCGGGAGAGGTGCTGGTTCCGGCGGGCCGGCGCATCGGGGCAACAGAAATGGCTGCGGCGGCGAGCTGCGGGGTGACGAGGCCCGCGGTCTGCGCGCGGGCGCGCGTGGCGATTCTGGCCACGGGCGATGAGCTGGTGGATCTTTCCGAAACGCCGGGAACGCATGAAATTCGTAACTCGAACAGTTACAGTCTGGCCCTGCAGGCGGCCGGTGCGGGCTGCGTTCCGGAAATCTTTCCGGTGGTGCGCGACGATCCGGAGGCGACGGCTGAGGCGATCGCGAAGGCGAGCCGCCACGACCTGGTTCTGCTGACCGGTGGTGTGTCGATGGGGAAGTTCGATTTCGTGGAGCAGGCGCTGCTGGCGCAGGGCGCGGAGTTCTTCTTCACCGGGGCGCGCATCCAGCCGGGCAAGCCGGTGGTGTTTGGGAAGCTGCAGACGACGTATTTCTTCGGGCTGCCGGGGAATCCGATTTCGACGATGGTGACGTTTGCCCTCTTCGCCGCGCCGCTGCTGCGAGCGATGGGCGGCGAGACGGAGCGCGGTCCGCGGTTTGTACTGGCTCGGCTGGAGGGCGAGGTTCGGGTGAAGGCCGGGCTGACGCGGTTCCTGCCGGCGCTGGTGGTGAGCGATGTGCGGGGCGCAAGCGTACAGGCAATCAGCTGGCACGGATCGGGAGATCTGGCCGCTGCGGCGCGCGCGAACACGTTCCTGGTAGTGCCGGAGACCGCGGAGCGGCTGCAGACGGGAGATGTGGTTTCGGTGCTGATGCTGTAGCCGGAACTTTTACGGCATTTTCAGAGATACCGTGCCCTTTTTGCTCCATACAGAGTCGCCGCTTCCTGTTGCTCCCACCCCAACGCGAGCGCGTTGGGGACCCCGGAGTCGCGGCGACCTGGTATATCGGCTTTGGTTTGCGGAAACTCTGAAAATGCTTTAGCCGAGGATTTGCCGGAGCTGCGGCAGGAGGGCGCGAAAAGCGCGGCCGCGATGGCTGAGCGCATGCTTTTCCTCGAGAGAGATTTCGGCCATGGTGCGCCCGAGATCGGGAAGCCAGAAGAGCGGGTCGTAGCCGAATCCGCCGCGGCCGCTCGGTGAGGAAAGGATCTCGCCTTCGACAGCGCCGTCGGCGGTGAGGATGGTGGCTCCGGCGCGCGCGACGGCCAGCACGCAGTGGTAGCGGGCCCTGCGATTCGCGACGTCTCGCATTTGGTCAAGAAGGTACAGATTGTTGCGGATGTCGACGGGGTCGTCGCCGAGCCAACCGAGCGAGGCGCTGGAGGACGGGCCAGGGGCGTAGTTCGCGTCCTGCGCATAGCGCGCGGAGCGCACGCCGGGTGCACCGCGGAGCGCGTCCACTTCGAGGCCGGAGTCATCGGCGAGGATGAGCGCCGAAGGGTCGGAGGCGAGCCGGCTGTAATACTCCGCTTTCAGGCGCGCGTTGCCTGCGAAGGTGGGGGCATCTTCATCGGGCGCGGGAATCTCGCGCAGGCCGGGCAGAGGCTGGACGGAGAAGCCGCCATCGTCGGCCGCAACGGAGAAGTCGCGGAGCTTGCCGGGGTTGGTCGTGGCTGCGTAGATGATGAGCGTCATCGGGAAACGATGCGAAGAGGATTACGCGGAAGCGTCGATGGAGTAGTGGACGCCGGTGAGGTCTTCTGAGATCTGCCAGAGGCGGGCGGCCACAGCTTCGTCGTACGCCTGGGGTTCAGCGCGGACTTCTACGGGATATCCGCGCCTCTGGCCGAAGCCGTCGCAGCCGTAGAAGCGGCCGCCCGACACTTCGGGCGCGGTAGCGCCGTAGAGCGTGGGCAGCGCGCCCTGTGCGTCGGACTGCCCGATGAGCGCGATGAAGAGCGGAATGATCTTCGCGATGAGGCCGCCGCCCTGGCCGGGCCCTGCTGCGAAGAGATTGGTGTTGGAGACACCGGGATGGACGGCAACGCTGATGGCAGGCATGCGGGCGCGATCGAGGCGACGCTGCAGCTCGAATCCAAAGAGGAGATTGGCCAGCTTGGAGCGGCGATACGCGGGCCAGGGACGATAGCCATGTTCCCACTGGAGGTTGCCGAAGTCCATGGTGGCGCCGCGGTGGGCGAGGGAGCTGACGGTGACGATGCGGGCGGCGGGGTGGAGCAGACGAAGAAGCAGCAGGCCGGTGAGCGCGAAGTGGCCGAAGTGATTCGTGCCCAGCTGCATCTCGAAGCTGTCGCGGGTGAGGCGGCGTTCGGGGAGGGCCATCACGCCGGCGTTGTTGATGAGCAGGTCGAGGCTGCGGCCAGAGGCAAGGAAGGAGGCGGCAGCGGCGCGAACCGAGTCGAGACTGGCGAGATCGAGCAGGAGCACTTCAACATCAGCCTGCGGAACGGCGGCGACGATGCGGTTGCGGGCTGCATCGGCCTTCGCTCGATCGCGGCAGGCGAGGATGACGGCGCAACCAGCGCGGGCCAATTCCAGCGCAGCGTGGAAGCCGACGCCGCTGTTGGCGCCGGTGATGAGGGCGAGCCGGCCATCCTCGCGCGGAATGTCGGCAGCGGTCCAGCGGTGCGAGGCAGGGCGCATCAGGTTGCCTGCTCGTTGGCTTCGCCAAGGACCACGCGCGCCGTCATCTTGCTGCGTCCGCGGAAGAACGTGACGGTGACGGTGTCGCCGGGCTGATGGCCGTTCATGATCTCGGCAAGATCCTGGGAGTTGGTGACCTGCTGGCCGTCGATGGCGACGATGAGGTCGCCGCCGATGGAAATCTGCATGTTGCCGAGGTAGGCGATCTGATTGCCGCCGTGGAGGCCGGCGCGCTCGGCTGCTCCACCCCCAAGCGTGCTCTCGATGAGCAGGCCATAGCTGGCGGAAAGGCCCATCTGCTGGGCAAGGTCGGGGCCGATGGCGAGGGTGCGAATGCCCAGGGAGGGACGGCGTGCGTGGCCGTACTTCTGGAAATCGCCGAGCACGGCTTTTGCGGTGTCGATGGGAATGGCAAAGCCGATGCCGGCGTTCTGCTCGGCGCCATTCTGGGCGATCATCGAGTTGATGCCGATGACTTCGCCGCGCGAATTGAGCAACGGGCCGCCGGAGTTGCCGGGGTTGATGGCGGCGTCGGTCTGAATGGCGTTCTCAATGGGCGCGCCTTCCGGGCCGCGAACGGAGCGGATGGCGCTGATGATGCCGGCGGTCATGGTGCCGGAAAGGCCGAAGGGATTGCCGATGGCGTAGACCTGCTGGCCGACCTCGAGATCGCGCGAGCTGGCGAGCGTTGCAGGCACCAGGTTGGGCGCGCTGATCTGGAGGAGCGCGAGATCGTGCAGGCGGTCGCCGCCGATCAGGCGCGCGGTGTAACGATGCTTGTCGTGCGTCTGGACCTCGATGCTGCGGGCATTCGCGATGACGTGATAGTTGGTGAGGATGTGGCCCTGCTTGTCGAGGATGAAGCCCGAGCCCTGATCTTCCTGGGGGACGAAGCCGTAGAAGAAATCGAGGGTGACGGTGCCGGCGGTGATGTTGACGACGGAGGGGACGACGCGCTTATAGACCGCGATGTTGTTCTCTTCAGTGGCGTTGAACTGGGGCGCAGCGTCGGCCTCGGTGAGCGTGATGGGCGAGCCGACGCCGCCGGCGATGCGGGAATTGCGGAAGACGGGATGACTGGTGATGTACCAGAATCCTCCCACGATGAGGAGGACGAGGCAGACTCGGCGGAAGGTCATGATATTCGCTGCCGGGACGGGCCGCGGCACCTTTCATTGTAGCGACAACGGAATCAGACCCTGGCCAGGCAATGGAGTTCCGCGGCGATGCTCTGTGCCTGGGCGCGCGCCGATTCGAGCGTGCCGGAGTTGTCGATAACGAAGTCGCTCTGGGGAATCCTGACGGAGTCGGAGATCTGGGCGGCGAGGCGGCTGCGCGCATCGCGCTCAGCGGCATCGCGGCGCGCGGAGCCGGCATCGGGAGGCAGGATGCGCGCGAGGAAGCGCTGGATCTTGAGGTCGTCCGGCGCGGTGACGAGGACGATGCGATCGAATCGTTGCCGCCAGCCTGGAGCGCTTCCGCCGGCATCCGCCTCGAAGATGAGGGCCGACTCGACCATGGCGACGGCGGAGGGATCGCGAGCGAAGATACGATCCATCTGGCGCTCCTGCTCAGCGATCACGGGAGGGTGGATGATGCGGTTCAGTTCGGCGAGATGGCCCTCGGCGAAGGCGAGGACCGCGAGGCGAGCGCGGTCGAGAGTGCCATCGGGATGGACCACGGATGGTCCGAAGGTCTCGACGATGGAACGATAAACGTCCTGGCCGGGCTGCATCATGGATCGCGCGATGCCGTCGGCCTCAAGGACGTGGATGCCGCGCTCGCGGAAGAACGCCGCCACGGTGGATTTGCCGCTGCCCAGGCTGCCTGTCAAGCCAACGCGCAACATGCGTCACCCAGGCTCAGTGCGGGTGCAGCATCGGCGTGATGAACAGCCATGCGATGCCCAGAGCGATCAGCATGGCAAGCAGGATGAGGAGGAGCATGGTCGTCCACGAAATTCCCTGCCCGCCTGGTTTGGATGGCGACATAGTTTCCCCAGTGTACGGCTTGCCTGGACAAAACCCGCGGGCAACTTTTCGCGATTTCGCGGAGTTTGGCAAAAGATAGCAACACATTCGTGGGCAACCTGTGTCTAATCGAGCGAGGGCTCCAGCAGGCGAAGCGAGGGCGAAGGAGCAGACGATGGCCGACGACAGAAAGATCGAAAAGTTCCCCCGGATCGAGCTGTCCGATCTGCGTACCGAACTGCTGCAGTCCCATGTGGATAGCTGGCAGGCCGCGGAGCTGGTAACCGCGTTCCTCTCCGGGCGCGGCTACGGGGCGGATCCGAATCTGGTGCGCCAGGCGGTGCTGCGTCTCGAAGGCAACCAATGCTCACTGGAATGCATGCAGCTGGAACTGGAACGCATCGCGTACGTAATGTAGCGCGAAGGCGGTCTGACCGCGACCTTCCTGCGGCTTCGCGCGTCGAATGAGATAGAGAAAGCGGCCCGGGGGGCGAGAGCGAACGGCGCTCGAAAGGCGCGCCTTGCCCGAACACCGCAATGAGCCGCCAATCATCGACAATCCATCGCGCCGCGGTGAGGCCAGCCGGGCGCGCAGCCATTTCCTCGAAAAGGAGAGTGTATTTATGCGTATTCCGAACTTGTTCCGGAATCTGTCTCTGAGTCTGGCCACGGCGAGCTTTGCGTTTGCGGGAGCCGCGATCGCCCAGCCTCCGGCACCCGCGCAGAGCGGCACGATGCAACCGGCGCAGCACTGGGGTCTGGTGGGAGCGACGGTGCAGCTGGATCATGCGTTGAGCACCCGAAGCGCCCGCCAGGGGCAAATAGTGGAAGCGAAGCTGAACGGGTCTGTGCGAGCGGAGGACGGGGTCGACCTGCCCAGGGGCACGGCGCTGGTAGGGCACGTGGATCGCGTGGAGGCCTCGCAGAACGGGGGACCCTCGATGCTGAGCCTGGTGTTCACGAAGGCTGAGCTGAAGGACGGCCGCACTGTGCCCGTGAAGGTAACGGTCATTGGCGCGTATCCGTCGAATGAAACGGCGCTGGCGATTAACGGGAACCAGACCATGGGTGCGGCGCCCCGGCATGTCAGCAGCCAGGAGCGCGTGGATCAGGAGTCGGGCCTGCTGAGCCATGTTTCCATGCACAGTGCGGTGCAGAGCCACGCCTCAGCGCGATTTGAGAAGAAGGACGGCGATTTTACGCTGAAAGCCGGCACGTTCCTGCAGATCGGCATTGCGCCCCGGCAGGGGAACACGATGATGAACGCCGGGGTGTAGCGCCCGCATTCGAGTGAAGGATAAAGAGGAAAGGCCCGCGCCGGCGGGCCTTTATGCGGTGCAGGAGATGGCTGAGGGTCATACCTGCATGACTTCTGCTTCTTTCTTTTTGGCCATCTCTTCCATCTTTTTGATTTCCTCGTCCGTGAGCTTCTGAATCTCCTCGAGGGAGCGCTTCTCCTCGTCCTCGGAGATTTTTTTGTCTTTGGAGGCTTTCTTGATGAGGTCGTTGCCGTCGCGGCGGATGTTGCGGACGGCGGTGCGGTGGTCTTCGAGCACGCGATGGAGGTGCTTGACCACTTCGCGGCGGCGCTCCTCGGTCATGGGCGGCACGGGGACGCGGACCAGCTTGCCGTCGTTGTTGGGATTGAAGCCGAGGTCGGAAGTGCGCAGGGCTTTTTCGATGTCGACGATGAGGCTCGCATCCCAGGGCTGGATGACGATCATGTTGGCGTCAGGGGTGGTGATCTGCGCGACCTGATTCAGCGGCGTGGGCGTGCCGTAGTACTCGACCCTGACCTGGTCGAGCATGTGGATGGAGGCGCGGCCGGTGCGAATGGAGCCGAGGTTGGTCTGAAAGTCGGTGACGGCCTTGTCCATGCGCGTGCGGAGCTGGGCGGCGTCGGACTTGAGAGCGGGAATGCCGGTCATGACAGAGGGTGCCATAGGATTTGTCCTTCTGCAGTGAGGCTCAAAACAGGTATTGTACTGCGCCTCTGTCCTGTCGAATACACGCGTTAATGGACGAGGCGTGCAGAGATTCCCTGTTTCCTCATTGCCGCGACTGCTTTTTTGTCAAACGAGACGAAGGTCTCGCCGCCGAGCCACTCGCCTTCCCAGGCAATTACGCCGTCCGCGAAGTCGCCCCCCGCCCGGTAGACAGAGAGCGCGGCAGAGGCCGCGGCGCGATTAACGGCGACGTTGTGCGTATTCAGCAGCGCTTCCAGCAGATCGGCGATCTCTTCGCGCCGCAGCCTGTAAACACGGCGCAGGACCCAAACCAGCTCGCAGAGGCAGGACAAGGGCACGGCGATGATGTCGGCCTCGCGAAGGATCCGCGAGGCTGTGCGCGCCTGGGCCGCGTCGTCGCGCAGGAAGGCGCGGAGCAGAATATTTGTATCGGCAGTGGCCTTCATTCTTCGCCGGCCCAGCCTTTCTCGATAGCCTCGTTGATCTCTTCGAGAGTGGCCTTCTTCGAGGTGCGCCCGGCAAGGATCCCAAATAAGCGATCGATCTTACCGGACGGACGGGCGGCTTTGAGGACTCCGCGTCCACCGGGAAGCAGTTCCAGGTCGATTTTTTCGCCCGGCCGGATGCCGAGGTGCTGCAGCACTTCTTTCCGGAACGTAACTTGTCCACGGGACGTAACGGTCAAAGTCGCCATAAGCCAGCCCTCCACGTCTATCTATTTTAATGCAAGAGTGCATTACCAGTCGCAGCTTAGTTGGGCGGAAAGGGGATCCGCATTAGTTCCTGCACCGTTGCGTCTGTCCGGGCGATGGCTCGCTCCGATCGCGTGAATCCCATGCGTTCGGTCGCCACCCAGAGCAGATACTCGGCAATCTTCTCCCTGGGAGCGCGGGTGAGCAGCAGTTCATAGACATCGCCAAGGTAGCGGTCGTATTCGTCTGAGCGTTGGGTTCGTCGCACACGCCAATCGGATCCCATGTGCGGAGAAGAACGTGCCGGATCGCTACTCGAATATGACGAGATTCCGCTTTGTCCGGACGTCGCATTGCGATTACATGATGACGCGGACAGCATTATTGCCGTTGTTGGTGGCGGCGGCCTGAGAGTCGGCCTGCTCGTGAGCGTGGTAGCTGGAGCGGACGAGCGGGCCGGATTCGACGTGGCGGAAGCCCATGGCCAGCGCTTCGCGCTTCATGAACGCGAACTCGTCGGGGGTGTAGTAGCGGGCGATGGGGAGATGATCCTTTGAGGGGCGCAGGTACTGGCCGATGGTGAGCACGTCCACGCCCGCCGTGGCGAGATCGCGGTAAACCTGAAGGAGCTCGTGCATCTCCTCGCCGAGGCCCACCATGACGCCGGATTTCGTCACCGTCTTCGGCTCTATTTCTTTCGCGAACTGGAGCAGGCAGAGGGTGCGCTCGTAGCGAGCTCCGGAGCGGACGGCACGGTAGAGGCGCGGGACCGACTCGGTGTTGTGATTGAGGATCTCGGGGCGGGCTTCGACGACCATGCGGATGGCTTGCTCGTTGCCCTGGAAGTCGGGGATGAGGACTTCGACCTGGCAGCCGGGGGCCTGGCGGCGAATCTCTTCGATCACCATGACGAAGGCGCGCGCTCCGCCGATCACATCGTCGTCGCGATTGACGCTGGTGATGACGGCGAATTTGAGGCCGAGGGCGGCGACGGCTTCGGCGACGCGGCGGGGCTCATCGAAGTCGATGGGATCGGGGCGGCCCTTGGGGACGGCGCAGAATCCGCAGCGGCGCGTGCAGGTGTTGCCGAGCATCATGAAGGTCGCGGTTTTGTGGTGCCAGCACTCGCCGATGTTGGGGCACTGCGCGGATTCGCAGACGGTGTGCAGATTCAGGCTGCGAGCCAGCTTCTTCAGGTCGTGGTAGTTGTCGCCCACGGGCGCGCGGGCACGGAGCCAATCGGGTTTGGGCAGCGGACGGCGGGGCGCGAGGTCGATCTGGACGAGATCGGGCGAAGTGGCCATGCAGGTCTATTTTAGCGGTTAGCGGTTGCCAGTCCCCAGTTCCCAGTCCTCAGTCCCCAGTCCTCAGTGTTTCTTTGGGGTGGTTTCCGTCAGGGCTTCGTCGATGAGGGTGAAGAGGCGGGTGCGGTCGACGACCTCGACGAAGGGCGTGCCGGTGGTTTGGTTGGTCACGACCCAAATGGTGGGGGTGTGCTGGATGCCGACGCTCTGGCCGAGGGCGAAATCGGCCTTGACGAGGGCGGCCAGGCGGCCCTGCGGATCGACGACAAAGGGCAGCGCGAGGTGGTGCTGGGCGGCGAAGTCCTCGGCAAAGCGGTGCAGATCGTCCTGGCTGTGGATGGTGGGTTGGGCGGCAAAGACGGCGTCGCGGAAGGCATCGCCGAGGGCTTTGGATTTGGTATCGAACCAGCGCGCGTCGACGGCGGCCTCGAAGCTCCAGGTGTGGAAGGGCAGCGGGAAATCGTGACGCACCCAGGGAATGTGATATTTCTCGACCGCTTCTTTGATCACCGGATTAGCGCGGGCGCAGTCGGGGCATTCGAGGTCCTCGAACTCGACAATCGCGACGCGGGCGCCGGCGGGCGGACGAAGTGCCGCGGCGTTGTGGACCGCGGTGGTCTGGGACTCGGGGTTGGAGAACTGGGCGTGGGCGGGCGCGGCGAGAGCGAGCGCAAGAGCGGCGGGGACGAGGGCGAAGCGAAACGTGCGAGACATGGCAGTGAGGCTGGTTTCCATTGTAGGAGCGTGGGAGCCGGGCGGGAGCGCCGACGCGCGCGCAGGAGGACACCGTGGTCACCTGCGGGGCGCCATCCCGTCTACGGAGCACTCGGCGAACTTACGCGGTGAGCTGCGGCTATCGATGTGAAAATAAAGCCTGAAGCTCTGCCGGTTGCACGTTGTCGCAGGATCGTGCGCTTGCAGATGTCGTCCACAATGTTGTGGATCACACGATGGAATTCACGCTCGCGGGGGACAAGGGCTGGGCTTTGGAGGTCCCAAAGCCTACATCACCTGTCTGGCGCCTTCTTCCTCACCGTCCTCGAAAGCGGCCATGGCGATGGTGTAGAACTCCTCCCTGCGCTCGGGCCCGATGTACTTGTCGCGATAGCCCTCGAGGGCCGCGCAAACGAGCTCTCGTGCGCGTTCCGGGGGGTTGTACTGTTCCGGATGACGCCTGATCTGGATGCCCAGATGCCGGATATAGTCGAGCAGGTCGCTCGAAAGAATCATGACAACTCCATTTTGACTCTCACTCGATCCCGTAAACAGACTCCGGAAGCGAGCGCTTTAATTTTTTTGGAGGGAAGGGATCAACGGCTAAAGATGAATTTTCCCGACCCTGCAGGTGGTTTGATTCCAAACGCTCACCTGGTGTCTTCGGCTGTTCTGGCTGCTCGCTTAGTTACCCCGGTAATCGGCTCCGCAACTGGTTCATCCGCTGGGGGATTTCGCGATAGGTTGGGGGGCGGGGGTCAATGCTTTTGACGAGATGAAACTGCGTATTGACGGGCTGGGAGGATCAAAGGAAAAGGCCATCCGGGAAGGATGGCCTTTTTTGTCCCAGGCAGATTGGCCCGGCTTCTTCTGAGCTGCGTTGTTAGTCCCCCATAACGGGCTCGCCCTTTTCGGCTGGCTTGGGGGCGGGGGCGATGGAGTCGAGGGTGACGAGGCCTTCGACGGGCTTTTCGCCGAGGACGTGCTCGCGGTAGAGCTTGGCCATCTTCGCGTTCTCAGCGTCCTGCTTCAGCTTCGCTTCGCGGGCGCGGAGCTTTTCTTCGCGCGCATTCTTGGCGATGCCGAGCTTGTCGAGAGAGTTGTTGGCCGCAGCGTTCACGTGCTCCTGGTTGAGGATCAGGGTGTGCTGCGTCGAGTCCATGCCGACCTTCTTGCCGCCGGCGAAGATCTCGTGGCGGCCGTGCTCGTCGTACCACTTGGTGAGCGTGGCCGTCATGTGCATCTTCTCGATGATGTTCCGCCAGCCGATGCCGGTGTTGTAGGCGCAGAAGCTGATCTCGCCTTCCTGGGTGGCGTAGGGGATGATGCACTGCTCGGTGCGGCGGAAGTCGTAGTTGAAGAGGTCCTGGAACCACATGCCGGCGATGAAGAGGAAGTTC
>DATJQW010000058.1:0-8320 GCA_035505395.1 Acidobacteriaceae bacterium | reverse complement strand
GAAGAGGTAGTGGGAGTCGTGGGGGCCGGGGCTGGCTTCGGGGTGGTACTGCACGCTGAAGAGCGGCAGGGAGCGATGGCGCAGGCCCTCCAGCGTGTTGTCGTTCAGGTCGACGTGGGTCAGGTCCACTTCGCTGGGGTTGAGCGAGTCGGGATCGACGGCGAAGTTGTGATTGTGCGCGGTGATCTCGACCTTGCCGGTATCGACGCACTTGACCGGGTGATTGCCGCCGTGGTGGCCGAACTTGAGCTTGTAGGTTTTGCCGCCGAGGGCGAGGCCGATGAGCTGGTGGCCGAGGCAGATTCCGAAGATGGGCGTGCGGCCGGCGAGATCGCGGATGCTTTTCTGCGCGTAGCCGACCGGCTCAGGGTCACCGGGACCGTTGGAGAGGAAGACGCCGTTGGGCTTGAGCGCGAGCACGTCTTCGGCGGAGGTTTGCGCGGGGACGACGGTGACGCGGCAGCCTTCCTGGCGCAGCATGCGGAGGATGTTCTTCTTGATGCCGTAGTCGTAGGCGACCACGTGGAGGTCGGGGCGCGCCAGCTCCGGTTTTGCCTCGGGATTCAGCGGATCGCCGCCGTCGTGCTCGAACTCGTAGCGGTCTTTGGTGGTGACGACGCTGGCGAGGTCGGTTCCATCCATTTTGCGGATGGAGCGGGCCTTCCCGACGAGAACATCGGGGTTGGTTTCGAGCGTGGAGATGACGCCGCGCATGACGCCGTTGCTGCGCAGATGGCGCACCAGAGCGCGGGTGTCGATTTCCGAGATGACGGGAACCTTCCAGCGCTCAAGGTACTCGTCGGCGACCTGTTGCGAGCGCCAGTTGGAGCTGATGGGCGAAAACTCGCGCGTGACGAGGCCTTCAATGTAAGGACGGGTGGCTTCGTCGTCGGAGGCGTTGGTGCCGTAGTTGCCAATCTGGGGATTGGTGAGGACGACGATCTGGCCGGCGTAGGAGGGGTCGGTGAAGATTTCCTGGTAACCGGTCAGCGATGTATTAAAAACAACTTCTCCGCGGCATTCACCCTGGGCGCCGTAGCCCTCGCCCCTGAAGATGCGCCCGTCTTCGAGCGCAAGAATTGCCTGCATGGAGACTCCCTGATCACCCCGCTGCACCAATATCGGGCGCATCGGGGGCCCCGATTCCTGGAGTGGATTCTCCTGATTTTATCAGGTGAGAGCGGGTTCGACGCGCGCGGCGGAGCATAAAAATGATCGTCAAAACGAAGAAGGCCCGCGCAGAGCGGACCTTCCCTGAACAACTTCTTGCGAGCGCTGCGCTTCCGCTCAGCTCTGAGGCTGCTGCGGCTGGGGTTGCGGCTGCTGCTCCTGCTTTTGCAGCTGCTGCTTCTGGGTCGGCTCGGTCACTTCCGGCTCGGCCTTCGCCGGCTCGATGCCGGGGATCACCGGCGGCGTGGTCATTTGGCCTGTTGCTGCGTCGACGATAGAGATGCCGTAGCGGTCGAGGGTGCTGGCCACGGTCTGTTCGAGCGCGGCGCGATCGGTGGCGTAGCGGGCGCGGGCGGCGATCAGCTGCGCGTCAGCACCGGCGAGCGAGCGCTGCTGCTGGAGGACGTCGGCGGTGGTGGCCGCTCCCAGGTGGAGCTTCTTGACGTCGGCGTCGAGGCTCTGCTGGTTGTACTGCTCGGTGGCCTCGGCGGCGGTGACGGCGGCGCGATCGTTGGTGAG
The DNA here is from genome assembly GCA_035505395.1 of Acidobacteriaceae bacterium. Taxonomy (GTDB): domain Bacteria; phylum Acidobacteriota; class Terriglobia; order Terriglobales; family Acidobacteriaceae; genus Palsa-343. The sequence continues at coordinate 6,631 of DATJQW010000058.1, read as the reverse complement.
CGCGTACTGCTCGCTGATCACGTTCATGCGGATCTGCATGTAGAGCTGCTGCAGGCGCATCTGCTCCTGGCGGTATTCGATCTGCGAGCGCGCCTCGGTGGCCTGGGCGGGGCGGTTGCGGATGGGAATATTCATGTTGAATTCCACACCCTTGTTGGGACCGCTGCTGTTGAAGAGATTGCTGAAAACGGTGCTGTATCCCGTGCGGCCCAGCATGGTGCAGTCCGTGGGAGGAAGGCCGAAGGAGGCCAGCGCCGCTGGGCAGCTGGGGCTCACGGCGCCGCCCAGAGCCGTGGCTCCGTAAAACGCGGAGACATCGAAGGTGGGCAGCAGGCCGTTTCTGGCACCCTTCAGGGTAATTTCGTCATTGCGCAGGGTGAGGATGGCCTGCTCGACGGCGGGGCTGTTGGCGTCGGCTTCGCGGACCAGTTCGTCGGCGCTCATGCGCTCTTCGGGCGTCTCCTCCAGGCTGACGCGATCGGTGGGGATGACTGGCGCATTGGCGAGCGCCGGGTCGTCGAGATTGCGGGCGATGGCCTGCTTCATGAGCAGTTGCTGGTACTCGAGCTGATTCTCCGCCTGGATGAGCGCCTGCTGATCGTTGGATTCCCCGCTCCTGGCATTGACGACGTCGAGGGGCGCCATGGTTCCGATCTGGAGCTGCTTTTCGTCGTCCTTCTCAAGGGCCGTGGACTGATCGAGAGCGCGCTGCTTCGACTGCACGTCCTCATAGGCGCTCACCAGGCCCCAGTAGATGTCTTCAACCTGATTGATGGTGTAGAGCAGCTGGGAGCGGAAGGCGGAGTCGGCAATGCGGCGGTCGTTCTTCGCCTGGACGATGAAGCGGCCATTGATGCCCCAGCCGAAGCCCTGCAGCAGATGCTGGGTGAGGGTGAAGGTGAAAGTGGACTCGAGGCTGGGGCTGTAAAAGGAGAACAGGTTGTTGGTAGTCTGGCGCGTGTTATCGAAGCCCACCTGCATCGCGGTGCCGGTGATGAAGCCCTGGTTGTAGGTGAAGTTATAGGTGTTGGTGTTCTGGGTAATTGCGGGAAGGCCGCCGGAAAAGATGGGGCTCTGCTCGGGCTGAATCTGGTGGTTGAACTCGACGAGGCCGGTCAGTGCGGGATCCATGTTCTCCGGCGTTGGGCCGGCGCCATTGGTGGAGAGCAACAGGCCGCTGGAACCGGCGGCTGCGCCTCCCGACGCGGCGCTCGTGCCGCCCGGACCTCCGCCGACGGAGCTGACCGAAGCCGTCGTGCCTCCCTGGGTTCCGGTGACCAGGCCGCTGGGCACGCCGAGCAGCTGCGATCCGGCGCGCGCGCGCAGCAGGTCGGTATCGGCAATGTCGAGGTTCAGGCGCTGGATAGCGATATCGTAGTTATTCTGCAACGCCAGCAGAACCGCGTCGCCGAGCGAGAGGTAGATCTTGCCGTTCTTCATCAGGTTCTCAAGCTGCAGCGAGTTGGCGAAATTGGCCGGCTGCACTTTGCCGGGCATATACGGCGCGAAAGGATTGGGATAGTCGGTGCGCTCGCGGGCGAAGTCGGCCGCGGAGGGACGCAGGTACAGGGGCTGCGTGTAGTTGGGCACCGGCTCGGGGGGAAGTCCCGGAGCCGCGGGCGCGGTTTGGGGCGCCGCCTGGGCACCGGCCGGCAGGGAGCCGAGCAGCATGCAGCCGATGGCCGCCGCGGACGTAAACTTTACGAACAGACCGGAAGATTGCTCGCGGGAACGGTGATCTGAGACGGAAAAGAACATGAGCGGTTTCCACTCCTCAAAGACCGTGCACGGCGGAATGGCTGAACTGCGCACGGCCGGCAAAAATGCACACGCGTTGGTCCTGAAACGATCGGGCTCTTCAGCTATACGAGGCAGGCGACAGCCTGGTTCCGTAAACTCGTATGCATCATCAGGAAAGCTGAGTATATCGCAGCGATTTCGATGAATCCGCAGCAGCCTGCGATGCGAAAATCCCATGCAAAAATCGGGCGGAAATAGTTAATCGATGGCGGCGAACGAGACACCCGTGCGCGGGTCGAACTGGAAGCTCAAGGTCGCGTACGATGGCAGCGATTTTTCGGGTTGGCAGGTGCAGCCGGATCGCGCCACCATCCAGGGCGAGCTGGCCGCGGCCATCGAGCGCGTGACCGGGGAGCGCGTGTTGCCGCAGGGGTCGGGAAGAACCGATGCGGGCGTGCATGCGCGCGGTCAGGTGGCGTCGTTCGTGCTGGCAGCGCCCATTCCGGCGGAGAACCTGCGGCGGGCGCTGAATCGCACGCTGCCGGAGTCGATTCGCGTGCTGAGCGCGGAGACGGCGGCGCCGGGCTTTCACGCGCGGGGCTCGGTGAAGGCGAAGACGTACGAGTATCGGATCTTTCGCGGAGAGATTTGTCCGCCGTGGCTGGCGCGCTACGCGTGGGCGCGGCCGGGGAAGCTGGATGTGGAGCGGATGCAGGGGGGCGCGCTAGAGGTGGCAGGGACGCACGACTTCACGTCGTTCGCGGCCAGCGATCCGGATCTTGCGACGCGGCGCGAGGAGGACGACGAGGAAGCGGAAGGCAAGGGCAATGTGCGGACGATTTTCGCGTCGGATTGGCGCGAGGAGGGGGATCTGCTCGTGTATCGGGTGCGCGGCGATGGTTTTCTGCACCACATGGTGAGGAATCTGGTGGGGACGTTCGTCGATGTGGGGCGCGGGCAGCTCGCGCCGGAGGATGTTGCGCGGATTCTGGAGGCACGGAGCCGGTCGGCCGCGGGAGCCACGGCGCCGGCAAGGGGATTGTTTCTGGAAAACGTGGAATATTGACAATGGCTCTTGCGTAAGCGGCCCAACGAGGGGTTTCAATTTCGAGAGGACGACCCTGCGAGGTTTTCATTGACAAGTTCTGAGAACGTACTTCTGATTCGCCAGTTTCTGGAAGCCTGCGTGCGGGCTGATCCGGACGAGTTCGCGAGCTATTTTTGCGAGGACGCAGTGTGGTGGAATTCGCCCTGGCGAGCCGTTGAGGGCCGCGACGCGATTCGCGAGACCTTGCGCCGGGGTGCCGCGCAAATGACAGCTTTGCCATGGGATGTCGAACACATCGTGGCCGACGGCGATATCGTGATGACCGAACGGGTAGACCATTTCCGGGTCGGAGACAATCGCGTCAGCGTTCCGTGTATGGGCATATTTGAGCTGCGCGACGGCAGGATCGCTGCATGGCGCGACTACTGGGATCTCAAAACATTCGAAGCCCAGCTTCCGGCCTCCGCGCCAGCCAGCGAATAACTCCGCTCGAAAATCGTCGATGACCCTCAGCAGCGAAGTGGCGCAAACGGTCGTTTAGCAGATCAGTTCTGCCGCCCCGGGTGCTACGCTGATGGTTTCCATGGCTTCCTCTGCACCCGCGACCGCATGCATCGCCCGGCTGGCAGCAGACCGCCGCGTACATCAGGCCTTCCAGTGGCTGCACCTGCACGAGCAGCAGATCATGCGCTGGCAGGCGGAGATGGTGGCGATCGCGGCCCCTCCCTTTGGCGAGCAGGCGCGTGCCGAGTGGCTGTGCGTGCGCTTTCGCGACCTGGATCTTGGCGAGCCGCACCTCGACGAAGCCGGCAACGCGGTCGCAACGCGGCGCGGCACCGATGCGACTTCAGAGCGCGTGCTGATCTCCGCGCATATCGACACGGTATTTCCCGCGGGCACGCCGGTAGAGCCGGCGCTGCGCGGATCGCGGCTCAGCGGTCCGGGGGCATGCGACAACGGCGCGGGCGTGGCGGCCATGCTGGCTCTGACAGCGGCGATGCGGCACGCGAGCCTTGAGACCGCGCACGATGTGATTTTCATTGGGAACGTCGGCGAAGAGGGCGAGGGCGATCTGCGCGGCATGCGGCACTTCTATCGCGACGGGGGCGAGGGGATCACGGCGCACCTCGTTCTCGACGGCGCCGGCGACCAGACCGCGGTGACGCATGCGCTGGGCAGCCAGCGCTGGCTGGTGACAGTGCGCGGACCGGGCGGCCACGCGTGGACGGATGCGGGGCGGCCGAATCCGATCGTGATCCTGAGTCGCGCGATCCAGAAATTCTCTGAGGTGGCGCTGCCGGATACGCCGCGCACCACGGTCAACGTGGGCACCATCGAGGGCGGGACGGCGATCAATGCGATTCCGGAGCAGGCCGCGGCGCGCTTCGATCTGCGCTCGACAGACCCCGAACAGCTGGTTCGGCTGGAAGTGGAACTGCACCGCGCCGTGGAGGACGCGGTGCTCGCGGCGAATCGCGGGCAGCACGAAAACTCAGCCGGCGTGCGTTCGAGCATCGAGAAGATCGGCGACCGGCCCGCGGGACGCCTGCCGGGCGACTCGATGCTGATGCAGTTTCTGCAGGCCGTCGATCGGCATCTGGCCATCCGGACGGAGCCACGCATCGCTTCCACGGACGCTAATATTCCGCTGTCGCTGGGCGTGCCGGCGATGAGCCTGGGCGCGGGCGGCGAAGGCGGCGGCATCCACACGCGTGCGGAGTGGTACGACGGGCGCGGGCGCGAGTCGGCGCTGCGGCGCGTCCTGCTGCTGCTGCTGGCGGTAGCCGGGGGGTAAACTGCCAGCGTGAGAGTCCTTGAGGCCGGCGCGATTCTTGCGATTGTTATGAGTATGAATTCGACTCCTCCCCCGACGCGTCACGCCGACACGATTTACTACCACGGCAACATCCTCACCGGCGTCGATCTCGAGGCGCCGCATCCCGAGCGGGTGACGGCTATGGCCATCGCGCATGGGGAGATTCTCGCGACGGGCGACGACGCGCGCATCATCGCTGAGTATTCCGGGCCGACAACCAAAATGATCGATCTGCATGGCGCGTTTACCATGCCCGGCTTCAACGATGCGCATGCGCATCTGGGCATGGGCGGCAAGATTCTGCAGTCGGTGGACCTGCTGGGCGTGCAATCGCTCGCGGAGATGCAGGCGCGCATCCGCGCTGCGGCGGAGAAAGCCGCGCCGGGGCAGTGGCTCTCCGGCGGCGGATGGGATCACACGCTGTGGGCGGAGCGCAAGCTGCCCACCCGCGCCGACGTCGACGCAGCGGCAATGGGGCATCCGGCAATTTTTACGCGCGTGGACGGGCACATTGCCGTGGCCGATTCGGCGGCGCTCGAAGCTGCGGGGATCACGCGGGCCACGCACGATCCCGCCGGCGGCGAGATCGATCGCGATGCGAGCGGCGAGCCGTCGGGGATTCTGCGCGAAACAGCGCTGGGGCTGGTGAAGGTTCCTCCGCCGACGCCGGAGCAGCGGCGGCGCGGGCTGGAGATGGCGCTCGAGGATGCCGTTTCGCACGGCGTGACCACCGTGCAGGATTTCTCCGACTGGGACGATTTTCTGGTGTACGAGCAAATGGAGCGCGAGGGGAAGCTGCCGGTGCGGATCTCGGAGTGGATTCCGTTTGCCGAGCCGCTGAGCCTCGAGGAGCAGCAGCGCGCGCAGCATCCGCAGACCGACCGGATGCTGCACACGACCATGCTGAAGGGGTTCATGGATGGCTCGCTGGGATCGCGCACGGCGGCGATGAACGCGCCGTATGCGGACGATCCCGGAAATTCGGGAATACCCCGACTTGAGCAGGCGCAGCTGAACGCGATGGCGGTGGAACGGGCGCGAGCGGGCTTCCAGCTGGGCTTTCACGCCATCGGCGATCGTGCGGTGGAGATGGCGCTAAATGCCTTTGCCGCGGCGGAGCAGGCGATCGCGCCAATCCAGGTTCCGCCACAGCCGCAGCCGGCCGGAGCGGCGGAGAGCGTGCAGGTGCGGCGCGCGATGATTATTCCCTTTCGCAATCTGCGCTACCGCATCGAGCATAGCCAGGTGGTGAGCGCGGGCGATTTTGCGCGCTACCGGCAACTGAGCGTGATCGCGTCGATGCAGCCCAGTCATCTGCTCAGCGATATGCCGTGGGCGGAGCAGCGGCTGGGCCCGGAGCGCTCGAAGTACGCCTACGCGTGGAAGTCGTTCCTCGATGCGGGCGTGCCGCTGGCGTACGGGACCGATTATCCGGTGGTGCCCATCTCTCCGTTTCCTGGCGTTTACGTCTCCATCACGCGCATGAACGAAGCGGGCACGATGACGTTTCATCCCGAGCAGAAGCTGACGATCTGGCAGACCCTCTACGCGTACACACAGGGCTCGGCCTACGCGGAGTTCGCCGAGACGTGGAAGGGCAAGCTGGCCCCGGGCTACGCCGCGGATTTTGTGGTGCTGAACCGCGACCTGACGGCCGTCCAGCCCCATGAGATTCTGGACACGCAGGTGCTGCAGACGGTGGTTGGCGGGCGGACTGTGTACAAACATCCTTAGGGAAGCAATTCGCAATCAAAGCTCATGCGACAGCCGTTAAGCCCCTCCGCGGCGCCTCCCAATGAAAATTCGGGACCGCATGCCGCCGCCCATTTAGAATCAAGATTCATAGCCTTTTGAGGAGATTCCCAGCACATGGCCACAGCAACTTTGGAACGCAACGCCAGCGCCGCCTATAAAGTCGCCGACCTTTCGCTCGCCGACTGGGGCCGCAAGGAAATTTCGATTGCCGAGCACGAGATGCCCGGCCTGATGGCGATTCGCCACAAGTACGCCGCGGAGAAGCCGCTGAA
>DATJQW010000057.1:0-4674 GCA_035505395.1 Acidobacteriaceae bacterium | reverse complement strand
CCCAAAATGCGCGAAGCGCGGCCGCCTGGACGGCCAGTCCCGCAGCTTTTGCCGGAGAATTGTGTCTAAACTGTGCAGGAAGGTCTCTGAAAACGATGCGTTTACCTTTTGTTTCGCTGTTGACTGCCTGCACTATGGCCCTCACCCCCGCCGCTCCCATCCTGGCCCAGTCCTCCGGCTTGCCCCAGGGCTCGGCCGACTTTCGCCTGATCACCGCCAACGACGGCAAGACCGTCGGCTCCGCCAACTGCACTGTCACCGCGGTTTTGGGCGGCTTTCAGGCCGATTCCCATGCCCAGATGCGGATGGCGAAGTTCAGCTACAGTTTCACCAACAGCGACCGCTTCGACCCTTCGCTCAACATCGTCCACGATCAGCTCACCGGGACCGTCAACGGTTCGCAGGTTACCTTCAGCATGGCTTCCGATTCGTCCGGCCGCCAGTTCAGCGTGAACATCGCCGCCCAGGGCAAAAACACGGCGAATACCTTCGATCGCCATCAGCGCACCGTGCTGCTGCCCGATCTCGATCCTGCCGCGTATCTTGAAATGGCGGCGTTCGCCCTCCAGCATCCGCCCACCGCCTGGGTCGTCATTCCCAAACAGAACGGCATTCTGGTTCCGGCCAACTACGAGCCGCAGCCGGACGCGGAGGGCATCTTTCACGGCCAGCCCATCACCGTCCATCACACCAGCGTGGCCGTAAACGCTGAGAATGGCATTTCCGCCGAGATCTACTACACCAGCGAGGGCCAGCTCCTCGAGGCCGACCTGCCCGAGCAGAATTTCTATGTGATCCGCGACGGCTTTGTGCTGAAGAACCGCCCGCAATACAAGCCACCGCAGGGCGCGCCACCCTCCAACCCGCAGGAGGGATCTCCGCAGCAACCCCAGCAGCCTCAGTAGCCGGTTGCGGTTAGCTCGGCGGCCTTAAGGTTGAATGTCCCCGCGGCTGCGCTCCGGATCCGAGCAGGCTCTCCAGCAGCCGCAAAGCGCGCGGCACCGCCTGGCGCACCGGACCGCTCATATGCTCTCCATAGCCCAGCGACCCCGCGCCGATCGTCAACGCGTACGCCCGCGCCGGAGATCGTCCGCACAGAGCACCGGCCAGCGCCAGCATGGCTGGCGGATCCAGCCGGTGCGATTCCGGCAGCGCAGTCTTTTCCGCGCCCACTTCTCGCCTCTCTGGCTGCGCAGCCACGGGCGCAATCCGGATCGCCCCCGGCTCATCGGTCACGCACGCGTCCACGAAAATCGCCAGTTCCGCCTCGGCGAGCTCCATCGCCATCTCCGGCGTGAACTGCTGGGCGGCAACGATTCGCAAACGCGAGGCGGAGAAGCGTCGTTCCGCAGCCTCCGCGATCCGCAAACCGACACCGTCATCCTGGCGCAGCGAGTTGCCGCAAGCCAGCAACAGCGCGGGTGCCCCACCCGCCCCGGGAGGCTCGCTCAAGCATGATGTTGGATGGAGTGGGAATGAAGGTGCGGGAGGCAGGCTCGCCTTTGCATTCGTTCCCCGCATAGCAGCCTGCCTCAGCCCCTCCGCACCTCGCGCACCAGCGAACCATCCGGCGCGCGAAGCTCCACGCTCAGCGGCATCTGTCCCATGGCGTGCGTCGAGCAGCTCAGGCACGGGTCGAAGGTCCTTACCACCGCCTCCACACGGTTCAGCATCCCCTCGGCTATGTGCTCGCCCTGCACGTAATGCCGCGCCGCCTGCAATATCCCCCGATTCATCGCAACGTTGTTGTGCCCGGTCGCGATCATCAGATTTGCCCAGCGAATCAGCCCGTTCTCATCGACCTTGTAGTGGTGGATCAGCGTCCCACGCGGCGCTTCCGCCACCCCGACGCCCTCCGCGTTGTTCATGGAGGCTGTCGCCCGCACGTGCTTGTCCAGGATCCCCTGGTCGGCCAGCAGCGCTTCGATCTTCTCCGTTGCGTGCAGCATCTCGATCAGCCGCGCCTGGTGGTAATGGAACGAACTGAGCAGCGGCCGCGCCGAGGTCGCGCGAAATTCCCTCCATTCCGCATCCGCCAGCGGCGTGTCGCATCGTCCCGCCAGATTCAGCCTCGCCAGGGGACCCACCCGATATGCGCCTCCCGGATACCCCAGCGGCTTGTAATACGGGAACTTCATGTACGTGAACGGTTCCACCGCCTCGCCCAGAAAGCTCGCGTAGTGAGCCGGATCCAGCTCGCCCGCAATGATGTTCCCCTCCGAATCGATCACCCGCAGAGCCCCGTCGTAGTACTCAGCCAGCCCGCGATCATCGATCAGCCCCATAAACAGTGTCGGAAAATTCGCGAAAACCTCGATTTCCGCGGAAAATTTCTCGATTGCTCCTTTGAACCACCCCAGCGTCCTCTGAATCGCCGCCGTCGCCGCCGGAATCATCCCCAGCATCTGGTCGCGCTTCTCCGCGCTCAGCGGCTCGTTCACTCCTCCCGGAATCGTCCAGCCCGGGTGAATCCGTTTCCCCGCCAGCAGCTCGATAATCCTCTGTCCGAACTGCCGCAGCGCCACGCCGTCCGCCGCAATCGAAGGATGGCTTTGCGCCACGTGCAGAATGCTGCGCTCCTCCGGCGGCGCATCCATCCCCAGCAGCAGGTCCGGCGAGGACAGATAGAAAAAGCTCAGCGCGTGCGACTGCACCAGCTGCGCCAGGTTCAGAATTTTTCGCAGATTCGCGGCCACCGGCGGAATCTGCACCGCCAGAATCGCGTCGCAGGCCTTCGAGGATGCCACCAGATGGCTCACCGGGCAGATGCCGCAGATGCGCGCCGTGATGTTTGGCATCTCGTAGAAGGGCCGGCCCTCGCAAAACTTCTCGAAGCCGCGCAGTTGCGTCACGTGAAACATGGCGTCCTGCACGATTCCCGCCTCGTCCAGCTGCAGCGTGATCTTGCCGTGTCCTTCCAGGCGCGTGACGGGGTCGATAACGATGGTCCGGCTCATACTCTCTCCGATCACCCGAAGTGGGCGATGCCGCCCAGATTGGGAAGATGGCCTGCCAGCAGCTCCGACAGCACCTGGTGAATCGTGTCCGCCGATGGCGGGCATCCGGGCACAAACACATCCACCGGCACCACTTCGTGCACCGGCCGCACCCGGCCCAGCAGCGCCGGCACTCCCACCGTCGGCACCTGCTTCTGCAGGTCGGCGTTCTCTTCGTAGACGCGCAGCAGCACCGGTTGCGGCCCGCAGGCGTTGCGCATGGCCGAAACGTTCCCCGTCAGCGCGCAGTCGCCCAGCGACACCAGCACCCGCGAGTGCTCGCGAATCCTGCGGATCTTCTTCAGATCCTCCTCGCTCGCCACCGCGCCCTCCACCAGGGTCACATCCACACGCTCCGGAAACGTCTTGCGATCCACCAGCGGCGAGTACACCAGCGTGAACTGGCTGCTGAGCTCGATCAGCCGCTCGTCCATGTCCAGCAGCGACATGTGGCACCCCGAGCATCCGTCCAGCCATACCGTCGCCAGCGTTTTCCGGTCCGTCATGGCTGCTCTCCCTCGCGCATGATGCGCAGATACGGCAGGAACTCCGGGTGTTTTGCCGTCCGCGTCCCCGCGCGGCCTTTCTCGAACAGCGCGCCCGTGGGACACACCTGCACGCATTTCCCGCAGCTCGTGCACGTCTCGCTCTCGCCCCACGGCTCCTTCAGATCCGTGATCACCAGCGACTGCGCACCGCGACCCATTACGCCCCACGTATTCGCGCCCTCGATTTCCGAACACACCCGCACGCAGCGCGTGCACAGCACGCAGCGGTTGTGATCCACCGTGAACCGCGGGTGCGATGCGTCCACCGGCAGCTGCGGATACTGGTAGGGGATCTCCACATGCGTCATGCCCAGCGTCAGCGCCAGACTTTGCAGCTCGCAGTGCCCGTTCGCCACGCACACGCTGCACACATGGTTCCGTTCCGCGAAAAACAGCTCCAGGATCATCTGCCGGTAGCGATCGATCTTCGCCGAATGCGTCGTGACCTCCATCCCCTCTTCCACGCGCGTCACGCACGCCGGCAGAAGCCGGCGCGCTCCTTTCACTTCCACCAGGCACAGCCGGCACGCGCCCACTTCCGACAATCCCTCCAGATGGCAGAGCGTGGGGATCCCAATGTTGTGCTCGCGCGCCGTTTCCAGAATCGTCTGCTCCGCGCGTGCGCTGATGTCCACGCCGTCGATGGTCAGGGTGCGGATGTTAGCTTCCGAGTTCATGCCTGCACCTCCTCGGCCGCCGCTGCTTTCTCCGCCGCGCTGCACGCGCATACCCCCGCCGGACACCGCTTCTCGTCGATGTGCGCCAGGTACTCGTGTCGGAAATACCGCAGCGTGCTCAGCACCGGATTCGGCGCCGTCTGCCCCAGCCCGCACAGGCTGGTCGCGCCCACCACTTCGCAAAGCTCTGTCAGCTGGTCGAGGTCGCGGTGCGTCGCCTCGCCATTGCAGATCTTCGTCAGCAGCTCGTACATCTGCACCGTCCCCGCCCGGCACGGCACACACTTCCCGCAGGACTCCGTCATGCAGAACTCCATGAAGAATCGCGCCACCGACACCATGCACGACGTATCGTCCATCACGATCATGCCGCCCGACCCCATCATCGAGCCCGCCGTAATCAGCGCGTCGTAGCTGATCGACAAATCCAGGTGTTCCTCCGGCAGGCACCCG
>DATJQW010000056.1:0-44417 GCA_035505395.1 Acidobacteriaceae bacterium | reverse complement strand
CCTGTGGTCGCATCCATCTCCGTTTCGCCGGCTTCACCGTCCATCGCCGTGGATGCCACACAACAATTTACCGCGACGGCGACGGACAGCAACGGCAACACGCTCACCGGAGTGACGTTTACCTGGGCGAGCAGCGCGACCGGCGTCGCGACGATCAGCAGCAGCGGCCTCGCCACTGGCGTCACTGCGGGGACGACCCAGATCACCGCCTCGGCAGACGGTATCACCAGCCCCAACGACACTCTCACGGTCACCAGCGCCAATGCCTGCACTACTGGCGGCAGCGAATCGCTTCTGAATGGAAGCTACGCCTTCCTGCTCAAAGGCTTTGACAACTCCGGGAATCCTGCGGTCGTCATCGGCGTGCTCACGTTCAACGGCCAGGGAACGATCACTGCGGGCGCCATCGACATGAACCTCGACTCCGGCGTGGAGTCGAACCTCTCGGTCACCTCCGGTACTTACGGAGTCGGCAACGATCAGCGCGGCTGCATGGTCGTTACCACCTCGGCCGGAACCCAGAACTATCGCCTCTCACTGGGAAGCATCTCCGGCGGCGTAGCCTCCCTCGGACACATGATTGACTTCGATGCGACCGGGCCGTTCACGGCGGGGATTCTGCGCAGGCAGAGCGGCGGCCCATTCTCCAATGCGTCGGCGAACGGGAATTACGCGTTCGGCGGCTCGTCCCTGCAAAACTCCGCGGTCTGCGCGGCTCCCTGCAAGGTCGGCATCGCAGGCGTAATCGACCTGAATGGCAGCGGCGGAGTCACCGGCGGATCTGAGGATTTCAACCAGAACGGAACGCTGAACGGCAACACGTCCAACACGACCTGGACGGCCAGTCCCATCCCCATCGACAGTGGAGGCACGTACAGCGCCGCTGCGAACGGCCGCACCACCATGACGTTCTCCGTCGGTGGCGGATCCTCCAGCTCCGACACTGTACTTTACTTCGTTTCGCCAGGCGAAGCCTTCTTCATGGGCTCTGACCCGCAAACCACAGGAGCGCTCCTTGCGGGAACCGCGCTCCTGCAGTCCGGCACCCCCTTCGCGGCGAACCCTCTCTCCGGTACCTATGTCGGCTACGATTCGGGAACGGGCCTCGCAGGCACAGGAAGGAGCGATCTTTACCTTTGGGGTCCCTTCACCTCCGGCAATAACGCGCTCAACGGCGTGGGGTACAGGAACACCGGTGGTACTTTTAGCTCCGTCAGCTTCGCGGGCAGCACCTACAGCGTCTCGTCGACGGGACGGTCGATCGTCTCCGGAACTGGCGGCCACTCGCCTCTGCTCTACCTTGTGAGTGCCAGCCAGGCCTTTTTCCTCGAAAGCAACCAGAGCGTTGACACGGGTTTCTTTGAGCTGCAAAGCGGCAGCCCATTCTCTGCTTCTTCGGCGAGTGGAACCTATGCATTCGGCGAAATCGACTCCGAACTCCTCGATGCCGGCGTAGACTCCGGCGTGGCAACCTTCACCCCGGCCACGGCCAGCCTCGGTGTGACGGTGGATCAGAACGGAAGCGGAGGGGCTCCGACATTGGGCACTATACAGAGCCTCACTTATTCGATCGATTCAACCGGTTTTGGTCTGATCCCGTCAGGTTGCTCGACTACGGTGACACCGACAACCTGTAACGACATCTTTTACGTGATTTCGCCGACCCAGGCGGTAGTCATGGATCCGCAGGCGTCAGCTCCACAAATCCAGACCGTGGATCAGTGACAAAAGAAGATGCGCGGCCCCTGTCTCAAAGACGCGAATCGAGCTGACAAAGGGGGGCGCCGAATCCGCTGCGTCATTCATTGAGGCCGGAACAGATCCCTGAATGATGTTACCTACAGGCCACGTCACGCATCCAGTCTGATTCGTGCGTCCGAGATCAGAATCCACTCAGCGTCACTTTGCCGATTGCTTTTCCGCTCTCTGCCAGCGCATGCGCCCTTCTGAGATTCTCTACATTGATCGGACTGAATGTCTGGGTCTGCGTCGAGCGCAGTTCACCGCGATCCACGAGCTCCGCCACGCGGCTCACCAGGCGTCCCTGCTCGCCCATGTCCGGCGTTTGCCACGAATTTTCAGTGAACGCTGAGTCCTGTCGTGTTCAATGGGATTCCCAGTGCTATTCTCCGTCGCGCAGACGGATGATCTGAGCCGCTGTCAGGTTTTTCATACCCAGGTCGTGCAGGTTGCGAATGTACTTCGCGGTGATGCCGTGGTCGCGAAGTTCGGCGATGTCCGAGATGGAGAACCCATCGGGCAGCGCGCGAATCTCCCTGAGGTATTCCGGCTCGACGCCATGGTCGCGCAGCGTATCGATGTCCTCAATGGATACCGCCGAGTCCACTGCCTTCGTCCCCTGGTAAAACTCCGGTGCGACGCCATGGTCGCGAAGGCTGTCGATTTGCTCGATCGAGAGCCTCGGATCGACGGCCGTGAAGCCCTTGTAGGTATCGGGTTCAACCCCATGGTCGCGAAGGCTGTCGAGTTCCTCGCTGGAGAGTTTGGGATCGACTGAGGCAAAGCCCTTGTAGGCGTCCGGTTTCACGCCATGATCGTAGAGACTGTCGATCTGCCCGATGGACATGTTGGGATTGACCGATTTCATGCCCCGGTAGTACTCCGGCTTGACGCCATGGTCGCGCAGGCTGTTGATCTCGTCGATGGAGAGTTTGGGGTCGACAGAGGCAAACCCCGTATAAGTATTCGGTTCAACGCCGTGATCGTACAGGCTGTCGACCTGCCCGATCGAGAGTTGCGGGGCGCTGGCCTTCATTGATTGGTAATAGTCGGGCTTGACGCCGTGATCGTATAAGCTGTCGATCGCGTTGATAGAGAGACTGGGGTCGGCTGCCTTGATCGCTTTGAGGTAACTCGGGTCGACGCCGTGATCGCGCAAATCGGAAATATCCGACGCGGTCAGATTCGTGAAACCTTCCTGGCGCACGGCGCGGACATAGTCCGAACTAACCCCGTGGTCTCGCAGGTGGACCAAATCCGATACCGATGATGTGAGTCCCGTGTCCCTGACGGCCTGGGCATAGCCGAGAGTCACGTCGGAAGTCACAAGAGAGAACGCTTCATCATCGTCCGGTGCGGCATAGCCCATTTTCTCGAGAGAGGCAACGAAGGAGGGATCGAGAACGACCGTGAACGGCCCTGATGCGCGGCCGCCGGAGACGCGTCCCTCGCAGACAATCCGTCCCGCATCCCGGACATATTCAAACTTCACCGGGCCGTCCCGATCGAGCATGGAGAGAGAGAATCCGGCGAGGCTGGAGAGTGGAACGTCCTGGTTGTCCTCGCGGTCGTTTCCGTCGTCACTGCGGCTGATGAGGGTGAGTTGCACGCTGCTCGAAGAGGAGTCATGGCGCGTGAGCTTCCACTCGTGCCGCCAGGTCTTGTCCTGATCGGCGGAAGTCGCTGACGGAGTGCCGGAGGATTGCGCAGGGTACGCCGGGGAGGGCGTGGCCGCGTTGGCGGGCGCAGGTTGTGCAGGAGCGGCAATAGGCACATGGATTGTGGCGTGTGCGGCCGACGCGACCGCGTGCGTTATGGACGCAGCGGCTTTGGGCACGACCCGGAAGCTGGCGAAGACCTTCGGCATGGGGCAGAAGAAGATCGCAACGGAGACGGCAACGCCGGCGAGCGAGAGCGGGCGCACCGAGCGCGGAGAGGGATCGGGATCGCCGAGGATACGGAGGATGCGGGCGCGCAAGCTTGCGCGGGACTGATGGCCGTCGAGGGCCATGGCGAGGCGCAGATGATTGCGACGGTTTTCTTCGAGCGACAGCAGGGCCGAGGCGTAGACCGAGGGGTCGGGGCAGTGGGCAAGAGCGGCGTCGTCGCAGCAGAGCTCGCGTTCTTCGCGGGCGCGACGGCTGATCCACCAGACCGCGGGGTGGAAGAAGAAGAGCGTTTCGACGGCTGTTTGCAGGATGTTCCACAGACAGTCGCGGCGTCGGATGTGGGCCAGCTCGTGGGAGAGGATGACCTCAACCTGTTCGGGACTGAGACGGGTGAGCGCGGCGATCGGCAGCAGGATCCACGGGCGGAGTACGCCTGCGGTGAGCGGATCGGCGATGCGGCTGGAGAGACGCAGGTCGACGAAACGGCGGATGCCCATCTGGAGACGCATGCCGTCAAGGCGGCGCAGCAGCGTGTGCGGCGCGGGATGCAACGGGCTGAGGCGGAGACGGCGGAGCAGCCACCAACCGCCCAGGGCGCGGCAGGTCAGAAACAGCACGCCCGCAAGCCAGAGCACGTCGAGGAACGGCAGAACCTGATCGACGACGAAGAGCTGAACCGCGGGCGCGGGCCTTGCCGAAGCCGCAGCAGCGCGGACGGGCGCTGTGAGTGCGGAAGTCCGGACCACGAGTGCGGCGCTGTCTGCCCGGACGGCGGACGGTTGCAGGCTGGCTTCTTCGTACGCCAGGGTGGAGAGCGAGACGGCGAGCATGCCCAGCAGAGCCGCGAGCGCCAGCACGTAGCGCGCGTTGGCACTGCGGCGGGCGAGAGCGCGATCGACGACCCAGTAAACCAGAGCAATACCCGCTCCCTGCCACAGAAAATGGACGAGAGTCCAGCCGATGGCTTGCCAGTAGTGGTTCATGGACGTTGCCTCTTTTGATCAAGCAGAATCCGCAGCTCTTCGAGCTCGCGGTCGTTCACTGGCTCCAGCGATAAAGCATGCATCGCCAGCTGCGCGGCGGAGCCGGCAAAGAGGCGCTGGCTCAGGTCGCGGAGGAGTTGGTCCTGCGTCGCACGCTCGCTGGCAGCGGCACGGTAAATGTGGGCCTTGCCGGACTCCTCGCGCTCCACCAGACCCTTCTCGGTCATGATCTGGAGCAGCTTGAGCACCCCGGTGTAGCCGAGGGGGCGAGTCTGGCTGACCTCCTCGTGAAGTTCTCGGACTGTGGCGGGGCCTCTCTGCCACAGAATCCTCAGCAACTCCAGTTCGCCCTCGGTGGGACGGGGCAGTTCGCGGTGCGTGCGTTTCATGATTGGCACAATATACGAAGCGGTTCGTAGTTGTCAACGAATCTCTTCGTAGATTGCAGCAGCGGAACAGGAGGACTGGACGAAGAATGCCGCAAAGAAAGCGACCGTCTGGTCTGACTTTCAATTCCATGCAGCCATTCTCTCGATTCTTCGTCCTCACTGGGAGCGCAGCGCCTCCACTGGGTCGAGGCGCGAGGCGCGCCACGCCGGCAGCAGGCAGGCGAGTGCAGCGACCGCGATCAGCGAGAGCGAAACCAGCGCGAAGACCAGCGGATCGAGGGGCCGGGTGCCGTAGAGTTGCGAGGCCACCAGCCGGGTAAGCCCGGCCGAGGCGCCGATGCCCAGTCCCAGCCCAATCGCGGCTGGCTGGAGTCCATCGGCCAGCAGCAGGCGCAGGACCTGCTGGCGCTGCGCCCCCAGGGCCATGCGTATGCCGATCTCCGCGGTGCGCATGGTGGCGAGGAACGAGAGCACGCCGAAGAGCCCAACCGCTGCCAGCACCAGGGAGAGTCCGGCGAAGACGGAGAGCAGCGTGGCATTGAAGCTGGCGTCGGCGGTGTCCTTGCCGACCACGTCGTCATAACTGAGGATGTCGGTCACCGCAACCGAGGAGTCGACTGCGGCAACCAGCTTCTGCACGGTAGTGGCCAGCGCCAGCGGATCTCCGGCGGTGCGGATGAAAACGACTGGATCGCTGCGGACACCGGTCCAGAGCGGGAAGTAGACGATGGGCTGAATGGGGTCGCTCAGCGAGGAGCGGACATCGCCAACCACCCCGACGATCTCGTTCCTCGGATCGGTCGTTCCTTCAGGGCCGGTGTTCAGATCATTGACATGCAGCCCGAGGGGATCGCGGCCTTCGAGGTATTCATGCACGAAGGACTGGCTGACGATAGCGAGGCGGCCGTGGTCGAGCCGGTCTGCGCCGGTGAACGTGCGGCCTCGCAGCAGCGGGATTCCGAGGTCCCGAAAATAGTCGGGCGAGACGAATCGAACCTGTACATCGAGTAAAGAGCCTTTGGGGCGCGGAATCTCAGCGATGGTCATGCCGTCGTCCTCGCGATCGCCCTGACCGGGCAGTCCGGAGGTAAGTCCGGCGGCACGGACACTCGGCAGGCTCTGTAACCGATCGAGGATCTGTTCGTAGAGAGCCACCTTCCTGGTCGGCTGCTCGTACTGCGGCGCGTAGGGAACGTTCAGGGAGAGGGTAAGCGTGTTGGCAGTGGACACACCGAGATCGACGGTGCGCAGGCTCTGGTAGCTGCGCAGGAACAGGCCCGCCCCAATGAGCAGCACCACGGTGAGGGCGACCTCGATCGTCAGCAGAGCCCGGCGGAAGCGGAGGCTCCCCTGGCTGCCGCTGACCGCACGGGACTGGTCCTGCAGAGCCGGAAGCAGCTGGTCGTGGCGGTCAGCAAAGGCCGGGGCGAGACCGGCAAGCAGGCCACACGCCAGCGCTGCCAGCAGGGCGAAGCCAAGCGCGTTTGCGTCCAGATGGATGCTCTCGACGCGAGGCAGGTCAGCTCTGCGGCTCACCAGCCACGCGAGGGCAAGCTGCGCGAAATAGACACCCAGAACTCCACCGCTCAGGCAGAGGACCAGGCTTTCGAGCAGGCGGTCGAGGATCAGACGGCCCCGTGACCCGCCAAGCGCACTGCGGATGGCCAGCTCTCGCCTGCGGGAAGCCGAGCGGGCTACGAGCAGGTTGGCGACGTTCAGGCAAGCGATCAGCAGCAGGCATCCGGTGGCGGCGAACAGAATGTTGAGCAGGGCGCGAACCTTATAGGTATCGGCATCCAGCAGGCCGGAAAGGTGAGCAGCGGGATCGACAAAGTCATTCGAAGGCTGATGGCTTGCCCACAGCCAGGAGATGCGGCTCAGATCGGCCTGCGCGGATGAAATCGAGACGCCGGGCCTGAGCCGGCCGATCACTTCGAAGTTGTGGGAATCGTGCGACTGCATCGCTGCCTGAGGGACGAGCGGATAGAGCGTGACCCACAGCTGTGTGCGGGGACTGGGATAGCTGAACCACTGCGGCAGCACGCCGATGACGGTGTAGGGCACCGTGTCAAGCAGCACCTTGCGGCCGATTACCCCCGGGTTGCCGCCGAATCGACGCTTCCAGAGGCTCCAGCTGAGGATGACTGTCTGATCGGCGCCGTAAACGTCATCGGCTGGGGTGAAAAGCCTGCCGAGCGACGGCTTGACACCGAGCAGCCGTAGAGTCTGCCAGGTAGAGAACTCAGCAGCCAGGTGCTCGGGAAGCTGACCGTTGGCGCCCGCCAGATTGTCCTCCCACTCGTTGGCGATTCCCATCTGCTCGAAGGAGTGGTTTTGATCGCGCCACAATTCCCACGTGCCGCCGGCCACCGAGCTGTGAATATGCCCCTTGGCGGGAGTGGCCTCCCAGGCCCGCACCAGCCGGTCCGAATCCGGCAGTGGCAGCGGCTTCATTAACACCGAGTTCACCACCGTAAACAGAGCCGCGGTAGCCCCGATGCCAAGAGCCATGACCAGCACCACGGTGAGCGAGAAGCCCGGCGTTCGGGAGAGGTTGCGCAGGGTCTGGCGAAGGTGCATGCGCTGCTCCTTTTAGGCGCAATTTCGATTCAGAGCGAGCAAGTGATATGCCAAATCGTCGCCTGTAAGGTATTGAGCCTCAATCTCAATCTGTCAATCGAATTGACCGCTTTCAGAAATGGGTGTTCGGGAATGAACAACCTCTGAAGTTGAGAAGCCTCACTCTTGAAAGCCCGAGTACTTGGGAAAGGGATGTCGCCACGCGGACAACGCAGGAAAATCTGCCGGGACCGCTTAGGAGATCCGTGGACGGCAGAGCGGATGCTGCCAGCTGGTGATTCCAATGGAAAAACCGGCAGCTCCCGAAGTCTAGCCGGCGGCGACCGAAGTGCTTCCGCCCGAGCCAAGATGGAAGGGTTTATTGTAAGGCTCAACGGGGAACCCTTTGGACTTCCAGCCCTCGATCCCTCCCTTGAGAATTCTGACGCGCATGAACCCCATGGCCATCGCTCGACGCAGAACGGCGCGGGCGGTTTTTTCGCTCGCGCAGGTACAGTAGACGATCGCGTCCCGGTCTCTCGCGATCAGCCATGGATTCGCGATCACGTCCGTCGGGGCAAGCCACTCTGCGCCCGGAATCACCACGGAGTCCCCCAACAGGTCCAGGGGAAGGCGAACGTCGTAGAGAGCCACATCCTGATTGGAAGTGAGCAGGGTATGAAGATCTTCCGGGGTGATGCCGTGCTGCTCCAACTCTTCGCGGTCTCTCTTGCGTTTGATCAGGACGATTGCCAGCAAAACCACAACACAACTGACAACTACAATCAAAAGCATTGCTGTTTCTCCTGCGCGGGATTCGCCAGGCCGCCCCAGCCCCTCAGCGTAACAGATGCACTACCCGGACGGTTCGGTTCGGGAAAAGAGCGACCGGAGCTTTCGGTTCGTGGGCGGTCCAAATCGAGAGAAGCAATGCAGGCTTTCAGGTCGTGAGCCGCCTCCCTCGTGTTGGTTCATCGGGCGTGAGAGCTCTCCCATCATGGACACGTCCCGGAAAACTCGGCCACAGGTAGTATGGCGACTATTGAGTTGTGGACATCCCCACTGTGCTCCGGGCATGTTCAGAACCGATGGATTGGGAAGGTTCGGTCGACTTTGTGAAGATCATGCGGATTCCGTTTTTCGGCCGCAGGATGACCATCGGGCGCGCCTCGACCGTTTGACCAGGAACCAGTTCAAAATCGTACTGTCTTGTCAGTTCGCTCAAAATCATCAGGATCTGCAGCATCGCATAGTGCTGTCCGATGCAAACGCGTGGTCCGCCGCCGAAGGGAAGAAAGGTGAATGGAACACGCTGCTTCATTTCTTCTTTCGTAAAGCGCTCCGGATCGAAATTCTCAGGGTCTCGCCAGTATCGGGGAGCATGGTGTGCGCCATACACGTACACAATGACCATCGACCCGCGGGGTATCGTCACATTGCCCACCTGATCGTCGGCTACAGCCATGCGGTCAATCATCCAAAACGGCGGATAAAGGCGAAGTCCCTCAAAAATCACCTGCGGCACGAATTCAAACTTCGGCACGTCGGCGTAAGTCAGAGGAGCGTCACCCAGCGCCGATCGAAACTCCTGCCGTACGCGCGCGAAGCATTCCGGATGCGTGCTCAGAAGGTAGAGAAGCCAGGAAAGCCCATTCGACGAAGTTTCATGCCCGGCTACCAGCAGCTGCATGCTTTCGCTGAGGACCAGCTCATCGCTCATGCCCTGGCCATCGCTGTAACGCGCATCCATCAGTGTCTGCAGCAGGTCGTGACCGGGCGGTTCGCTGCGGCGTCTGGTAATGTATTCCAGCAGAACCGCGTCCGCGCTTTTGCGCATGTCTTCGTGTTTGCTCAATTCGCCCGAAGCGGCAAACCAGGGATTCAGATACGGCTGGAGCGTCTGCCGAACGATGAATTCCTGAACCGTGCAGATGGTATGACTGACCAGGGCAATGTCGTCGTCCTTCAGCTTTGCGCCAAACAGCGAGCGGGCGACCATGGTGAAGGTCATCTTCATGAGCTGGGAGTAGACGTCCACGGGCCCAAGACGAGCCTGGCGATCGAATTCCAGCATCGACTCCGCCAGAGACTCCTGCATGATCGACGAGAGCATTCCCAGCTCTTTGAATCCTGTCTGGATGAGACGCCGCTGCGTACGCCACGCCTCACCGTGAGTGGTCAGCAGCCCCTTCCCGAGGAAGTGGCCCATCCGCTTTACCTGAATTTCAGATTTCTGATAGTTGTCGGCGTTGGTTTTCATCACGTGCTGAATAACCGCGGGGTCGATCGTGATGATCGCCTCTTTCAAACCGCCCAGGTAGAAGCGGAACGTGTCGCCGAACTCTTCGTGATATTTCGACAGAACCGTAGCGGGATTGGCCGCCAGCGCGGGAGAATCCGTCAGGCATCGCAGCCGGGAAACAGCGGGGACCGGGGAAGACGAGGTCATCGTGGGCCGACCTGACGGCTGCCGGTGGGCGTTCGAAACGAGATGACTTGAAGAAGCGGCAAATCAGACACCGGCACGGAGCCGAACAACTCAGATTTCGTTTTCATTCCCCAGCTGCTTCAAAAGTATCAGATGATGCCGGATGGCCCGGGCCATGGTGGGATGCTGCCGGTAGGCGACTCCGAACTCAGCAGCAGTCGCTTTCACAATTCTTGTGAGCGGCCGGTAATGCGTATGGCATACATGAGGGCACAGATGGTGGACGATATGGTGGTTCAGCCCGCCTGTAAGCCAGTCCACAACAGGATTCTCGGTCGCATAGTCGGCTGTGGTCGCGAAGATGTGATACACGCCGTTTTCGAATTCGCCCCGCGCCGCGGGAAAGTAGGTGCTGTCGATCGTGTGCGTGGTCTGGAATACGAGTGTGACGCTCAAACCGACGATCAGGTGCACCAGCAGAAACGCGCCCGCGACCAGCAGGGGCGATTTTCGCAGGACCAGCACCGGCAGAACCAGCATGTAGGACAGGTAGAACGCTTTCCCCGCAAACAGAATGACGTATTCACGCCACGGGTGCCGGGCGCGTTTCAGGTAGTCATGGGTGGGAAAGAAAAAGCACTGAAAGTCCCGGAAGAACACGTAATCGATGGAAAACATCGCGTACACGAACAAGGCATAGATGTGCTGGAACCGATGCCATGGCGTCCGCACCTCATGGGGAGTAAAGCGAAAGATGCCGCGTCCTGAAAGCGCGTCATCCTCCCCCTGGAGGTTGACGCAGGAGTGATGCCCGCGATGGTGCAGGACTCGCCACATGTAAGAGTTGACGCCGCAGAGATCGAAAACATAGTTCAGCGTCTTGTTCACGACCGCTCGCGACGAGATAGCGTTGTGGTTGCTGTCGTGAGCGATGTTCAGCATCAGGAAGGTCTGCGCGAGCCCCCCAAAAAGATAGAGGACGACAAAGGTCCATGCGGCCGGCCGGAACGAGTAGATGGCCGCCCACGAACCCACCAGAACCGTCAAACCGATCGCGATCTTGCTCCACATCACGGTGTCGGCCTTGGGCGAGATCTTCTGGTCGACAAAGAATCCGTCGAGGCGCGAGCGCAGGACCCTCGGAAAGGAACTTCTAACCGCCGGGCCGGCAGAGTGTTCGGACGCAGTCGCACCGGGCCGGGTGCTGGCCCGGTCGAATTCATGGGAGGCCACCACCGTGGCCTCGCTGCCGCCAAGGCGCCTGCCGTCCTGATGCTTGAACTCGACGTAATCCATTCGTCACACTCCGGCGGCAGGTGCGTACGTGCTGTCCAGTCTATCCAAAGTTCCGATTTTCAATCAAGGAAACAGTGAGAGGATAGAACCAGCCGCGTATTCATACGGATAGAAGAATCAGCGTATACATTCCGAACAGCTTTGGTACCATGGTTGCGTTAACAATCCTTAAAGGATGGAATCGTTTGCATGGGCTGATACCAGGCCGGAGAGCGCAGGTTTCTCTTGGCGCCCTGGCGACGCAATGAAGTTTTCCTTCCCAATGCATCGAGCGAAGCCTGAGCTGCGGAGAGCACGCGACAGACCTCACCGTCGACTCCCCTCAGGTGTGTACGCCTGGGGTCCGCCGAGTTGCGACGCCCGGATCGCGATGCCCTACCCTTTTCATCTGGTTCGATTCAACCCTGGAGGATGACAGATTGACGATGGCGTCCGTGATGGACCAACTCGACAGGCTGGCCGTTGAGCACCCGGATAAGCTTCTGTATTCGTACCTTGACTTGAACGGCGACCCGGTCGAGAGCTACACCTACCAGTCGTTTTTGCAGCGGACGCACGCCATCGCAGGACATTTGCGCAAACAGGGCCGCTTCACCACCGGGGACCGTCTCCTGCTCGCATACCCGCCGGGGCTCGAGATGATCTGCGCTTTTTACGGATGCGTTCGCGCCGGCCTGATCCCGGTGCCCGTCTATCCTCCCAGTTCGCGGAACTTCCAGAGCGCGCTCTACAAGATGGTGCACATCGCCAGGGATTGCAACGCAGCCGCGATTCTCACGACCCAGGACCAGCACGCTTCTCTCCGTACCAATCTCGCCCGCAGCGCCGTTAAGGCCTCGGGAGTGGATGTGGACTACATTTCAGGCCTCTCGTGGATTCCCACAGAAGGTTTCGTGGACGCGATCCCGGGCCAGCCTGAATTCGAGACCTCGGAGATTCTGTTTCTTCAGTACACCTCCGGCTCGACGACCGAACCCAAAGGCGTGATCGTCACCCACGAGAACATCCTGAAGACCTATGACCTGGTGATCGATCATCCTTCGCCGGTCGTGGTTTCGTGGCTCCCGCAGTATCACGACATGGGCCTGATCGGCTGCTACCTGTATCCGGCGCTCAAGGGGGGCACGACCTACGGTTTCGCTCCCATGGACTTCATTCAGCGGCCGATTCTGTGGTTCGATACGATCACGGCTTACGGCGCCACCGCGACGGCGGCGCCCAACTTTGCCTACGATTATTGCCTCCGCGCCGGGAGGCTATCGAAAGATAGTCTTGAGGGCTGCGACCTCAGTTCCCTCCGCATCCTCATGTGCGCCGCGGAACCGGTGAAACCCGACACCTACGCGCGGTTCCTCGAAACGTTCCAGCCTTACGGGCTCAGGTCGGAAAGCTTCTATGCCGCCTATGGGCTGGCCGAGAACACTCTGGCGGTTTCGCTGGGCGGCCGAAACATCGCTTCCGTCAATAAACGCGCTCTGGCCCTGGGAAAGGCCCGCATGACGACGGAAGTCTTTGAAATCGACAGCTCCACGAAGATTGTGAGCTGCGGCAATCCGCTCCTGGGGCTCGATGTCAAGATCGTCGACCCCGAGGGGCACTTCGCCCTGAAACCGGGCCACATTGGTGAAATCTGGCTCGCCGGAAGCGGCAAGTGCCGCGGTTACTGGAACAATGCGGAACTGACGCTGAAGCAGTTTCGGGCCCGTCTGGTCGACGACACACCCTATGAAGACGGCTTTCTGCGAACCGGCGACATGGGGTTCATGCACGAAGGCGAGCTGTACGTCTGCGGCCGCATCAAGGACATGATTATTCTGCGCGGCCAGAACTATTACCCGCAGGATATCGAGGACATTGTCGAGAAGGCATCCGGTCTGATCCGGCACAGTTGCGTGGTCGCCTTCCAGATCCACGAAGACAGCGAGCCGGGGCTGGCCATCGTTGCCGAAGTCAGGAACCCCAGGGCGCTGCCCGACGCTCGCCAGATTGCCACCGCGATCCGCAATTACCTGAACGTGGAAGTGGCTGCGATTTCGCTCATCGCGCCTCGCGCGATTCCGCGAACCAGCTCTGGCAAGATCATGCGCCACAAGACCAGGCAGATGTGGCTGGACGGTCAGTTCACCGTTCACTCCGATTTTTCGAGTGAGAAGGAAGCCGGGGACGCTGCCGCCCGGCCGGCGATGCACACGCCTTTTGCCGAACTGAAAGCACGGTACAACCTGACCGGCAACGAAACCTACAACCTGGTCGAAGCCGGCCTCGACTCCCTGGACCTTGTTGTGTTCATGCATGAGCTGAAGGAGCTTCTGAAGGATCATGGCGCAGAGATGCTGGCGCGGCAGGTCGATATCGGCGTGGTTCAGCGCGTGAGCATCGCCGAAATGTTTGCCCTGGCCGAGCAGCTGGAGCAGGCGCCCGAAGAGGCCCTGGTTCATCTGCGTTACGCTCTCGCTGCTTTCCGCGACGAACAAAGCGCGGCCGAGAAGCAGCAGATGGAGAAGGACCGCAAGCTGATCTTCGAGCCGCCTGCGCCGGAACTGGTGCCGAAAATCCCGGTGTTGGATCAGGTCCTGCTCACCGGCGGCACCGGCTTCATTGGGCCTTTCCTCATCAGGAGCCTGCTCGAACAAACGCAGGCGACGATTCACGTGCTCGTCCGGGCCCCCAGCGACAAGCAGGCCATGCAAAGGCTCAGGACCGCCATGGAGTCCGCCGGTCTGCGCGATGCCCGCCTGATGGAAAAGCTCGAAGCACGCGTGATTCCCGTCTGCGGCGATCTTGGCCAGCCTTGCCTCGGCCTGATGCCCGACACATGGGCACGGCTCGCGGATAAACTGGACACCATCTTTCACAACGGCGCCACGGTCAATTATCTGTTCAATTACGACCGCATGCGCGAAGCGAACGTGCTGGGAACAAATGAAGTCCTGCGCCTTGCCTTCGAAGGCAGGCCAAAAGAATTCAATTACGTTTCGACGACTTTCGTGTTCGGCTGGGCGATCAAATCCGTGCTCTATGAAACCGATCAAAACGCGAATATGGAGCTCCTGGACTTCGGGTACAGCCAGTCAAAATGGGTCGCGGAACAAGTGGTCTTCGACGCGCGCAGCCGCGGTCTGTCCACGCGCATTTTCCGGCCGGCGCTCGTGAGTCCGTCGATCACCGGCGGCGGCAACAACTTTGACATTGCCGTTCGCCTGCTGGCCTTCATGGTCAACTACGGCATTGGCGTCGACACACTGAACCAGGTCAGCTTCGTGCCCGCCGACATTGTCGCCAACAACATCGTCGCCATCTCCGCCACGCCGCGCACGGCGAATCAGACTTTTCACGTGGTGCGCGACGAGTACTCCAATATGATGGACATCACCACCCTGATTACCCGGGCGACAGGCCGTCAATTCGAGATCTTCAGCTTGCCGGATTTTGTACCGGAACTGATTCGGAGATGCCGGAAGGAAGATCTTCTCTTCCCGCTTCTGGACTTTCTGGTGGGTTCTGTCGACAACATCTCGGCGATGGAGTTCAAACGGTACGACAGCTCCACCTACCAGATCGCGCGGGATGCCTCGGTATTCGGCCAGGCGGACCCCTCCCTCGAAGATACGGTCAGGGGCATCCTGAAATTCATGCACCGCAAGGGCATCATCTCTGTCGCGCCGCGCGAGACAGAAGTTGCAGCTCCGGCGAATCTGCCAGGTTTTCCTGACGCTTTGCCGGCTACTGCTTCCTGAACACGAGCTTCTCGTTCAACCGCTGGCCGTCTTCCAGTGTCCCTGTCGTGGTGACGGTCATCTGCTGCCCGTCAGCGGAAACGACCCACCTGTCCTTCTGCGTGATTTGATCGTCGCGCCGGTACAGGCAATCGACGGTGTGAGCGTCGACACGCTCGAGCGTCACGGTGTCGTTGCGCGAGTTCACGAGATCGTACTGCTTTCCATCGAAGCGTGCGGTATAGCTGAAGTCGCCGATGAAATGAACTGCGCCGCCCGGGTCCGACTCGATTTTCAGCACCAGCCCCTGCCGCAGAAGGGTCTTGCTGAGGTCCTCGGTCCACTCGCCGGCAAACAGGTCTCGAGCAACCTTCGCTCCCCCGGTTCGAGTCCACACCGAGACCTGATCGGGATGGCCCTGGGAAACAGTGGTCGCGATCAGCTCGTTTCCATCCGGCGACAGTTTTTCCCGGACGGTTGCGACAACCGATCCATCCTTCTCTTCCAGAACTTCCGCCTGCCTCCTGCCCATTCGATGCAGTTCGATCTGATCGAATGCCGGATTGCCTGACACCGGCGATTTTTGCCCCTTCTGTTTCGCAATCACATCAAGCCGGTTTTCGCCGCTCATGACAACATGGACAGCGCCATGCAGCAACGTAAGAGTGAGCCGATTCGGAGGCTCGAGGCTGGACTGCGCAGACGAGAGAGTCCAGGTGCCTGTGCGAGGATCAGACGCTCCTGACTGCTTGACGATCAGCAATGCGAGCAACAGAGAAAGATGAATGAATCCTCCTTGAACGACGAGGCACAAACTGGATCATGAAAGAGGAACGATTGCGCTCAGCCGCCAGTGTATACTCCGGGCGCCCGGCGTATCCATTGCGCTCACCAGAGAAGGGGTTTGGCGTTTGCTGGTTCGCTGGCGCCCCCAGGGAGTTCACGGACGCCGATTCTGTATGACATGATGAAGACCATGCGTGTGCGGCGTTTCCTGTTTCCGGGTGTCGTGCTGGCTGCATCCCTTGCCCTTCTCCCCTTCTCGTTTCACGCAGACAGCCATTTTGAGACCGCTACGCGCGTGGAGGGGAGCCAGGCGGAAACGGTCCGCCAGGAACTGGTGACGCGTTTTCGTTCCCCGTTTGTGAACCGCGTCGTTCTTGTCGCGCAGGGCCTCCCGCCCGCCAATTCGGACCAGGGCGCACAAGCCCTGGAAACCATCGAGTCAAGCCTGAAAGATGCACCGGGTATTTCCGGCGTCGTCTCTTACCTCGACCTGCGCGATCCCATCTTTCTTGGGAAGGGCGGCGGTACTTTTGTCTTGATCGGGCTGGACTCGACCGAGGGCCCCGTGGAGTCGCTGGTTCCAGGGCTTCACCGGCTTGCACGATCGCTTGAAAATCAACTGCGCAGCCGGTATCCGGCCGTAAAGCTTGAGCTCACCGGCGAGGTCCCGCTGAATTTCGACATTCGCAAAGCCAGCGCCGACGAGGTCCGGCGCGCCGAGAGTCTGGTGATTCCGGCAACTCTGGCGCTTCTGCTGGTGGCCTTCGGAAGCTTCGTCGCCGCCCTCATTCCCCTCGCCGTTGGGCAGCTCGCGATTGCCACAACCATGGCGATCACCGCGTTTCTGGCGCGGCGCTGGCACCTGTCGATCCTCGTGGAGAATCTGGCTACCATGCTCGGCCTGGGCCTGGGCATCGACTATGCGCTCCTCATGGTCAGCCGGTTCCGCGAAGCCATGGCCGCCGGACACGACAGCCCCCGATGTTCCGCCCTCGCGGCCCATCATGCTGGTCGAACGCTGTTAATCTCGGCTTCCACCGTCTCCATCGGATTCCTCGCCCTGCTGACCGTTCCCATCAGCGAAATCCGGTCCATCGGCGTAGCCGGGATTTTGGTTGCCGGGGTCAGTGTCTTACTCACCAACGCTCTTGTTCCCGCGGCAATGGGCTTGCTGGGCCCGCGCATTGACTTCGGCAAATTGCCCTCTACTCCAACCCTGGACGCGCGTCGCGATGGGCTTACAGGAAGGCGCTGGCGGCGTTGGGGAAATCTGATTGTCGCCCATCCCTGGCTCGCACTCCTTTTGGCCGGCGTCCCTTTGCTCCTGCTCGCCTGGCAGGTCCGGCACCTCGATACCAGTGTGCCTCAGGTGAATTGGCTTCCCCAGGCCGCGGAATCGGTGGACGCGCTCAACGCACTGGAGCGCATGGATCGCTCCGGCGTTGTCGAGTCCCTGCGCGTCATCGTGCAATTCCCCAGGGATTCCATCGCGCAAACCGATGCGGGGTGGAATGCGGTCGATCGCCTCAGTAAAAAGCTCGCGAGTGATCCCCGCTGCTTCCGCGTGATTTCCATTACCACGCTGACGGCGGGCGACCGGTCGTATCTCGACAGCCTCTCGCGCGAAACCCAACGAACGTTCCTGAGCATGGACGGCCACGCAGCCTTGCTCGAAGTTGTGCCGGCAACCTCCGTCTCCCTGCGCAATCAGGTCAACTGGGTTCGAGAGCTCAGAAAGATCGGTGCGCCGAAACTCACCGGAATACCGGGGGCGACGCTGCTCATCGGAGGCATCCCGGCGCTCAATGCGGATTATGAGACGATTGTTCTCCGTCACTTTCCGTCAGCCATGGCGCTGGTCGTGGCAGGCACTCTGCTGGCGCTGCTGGTCGGGTTCAGGTCGGTCTTCGCCGCAATCAAGGCCGTCGGCCTGAATCTCCTGTCGGTGGCTGCCTCGATCGGCGCGCTGGTTGTCGTCTTCCAGGACGGGCATGGAGTCCGCTTGCTGGGAGTCCATGGCGGAACGGGCAGCGTGTTTCCTCTCGTTCCCATCGTTGCCTTTGCCATCGTCTTTGGGCTGAGCATGGATTACGAAGTCTTTCTGGTCGCGCGCGTGCTCGAAGCCAGAAAGAGCGGACTGAGCGAAAGGGATGCAATCCCTGAGGGCATGGCCAAAACCGCCGGGCTGATCACCAGCGCCGCGGCCATCATGATCGTGGTCTTCGCCGCATTCACCTTTGGCGATTTTCTCGTCGTGAAGATGATCGGCTTCACCCTGGCGGTCGCAGTGTTGATCGACGCCACCCTCGTCCGCATGGTCATCGGCCCCGCGCTCCTTCGTATCGCCGGCGACTGGAACTGGTGGCCGGGTGGTCTCGGCGCTGCCGGCAAGGCGGCGATGATGGCAAAGCAAGAATGATTCCCCTTCCCTTATGAGGAATTCCCTCGACCTTTTGATTCCGGAAACGTGCAGTCGGCCAGGATTAGCGGCCTGGAGTTCAGGAGTTTGTTGAACCAGGTTCCTGCTGCGTGGCGCAGAGTCGCTGTGATCCGTCTCATGACCATGCGTGGAGACGAGCGGGTGCAGGACGGGATGTTCAGCTACGTCTCACTGGAGCAGCGGTCGACACATTTTCATCGCGCCACCCAGGAAGATGAGAGTTCCACTCGACAGATCAGGCTTTCTTCCCTGGTCGTTTTGACCGGTCACCGAGCAGGGGCGAACGGCCGAGGGCTGATCGTGGAGATTCGAGTTGTGGCACATCGGAGATTCCGTCGAAAACCTTGCCCGCAGGCCAGTCTCCAACGGAATACACGCGGCGATCTCGCAGGCCGTTTACGCCCTCTTGCCATGCCAGCAGCATCCGTCTGCCGGTGTCCCCGAATTCCGGAAGATCGGACATTTTGTTTCGGACGAGAGGAACAGCATCCGCAACTGAATCGCTGATGCGCTCGACCATTTCGGATTGTTCCCGAAGGGGTATGCCGAACGTTGCGGCGATGAACTTCGACAGGTTTTTCCCTGGTGTCCAAGTCTTCTTGCCGCCAAAGGAAATCCCCGGAGGGTTGTTTTGGTAGCCCGCGTACACGCTCGTGGTGAGAAAGTCGTAGGCAGGCGAGAAGTGCACATCCGCTCGTGATGTGTATAGCAGAGCGATGTTCTTCGCGTGACAGTCCGCATTGCGCAGCGCATAAGTTAGCAGCAGGATTGCCGCCAGGTGCTGGAAGGTTTCGTACTGACGATTGCCGGGGACATGATCGCGAACGGCACGCGCGATTCGCTCCCATGTGGTCTCATACTTCTGCGCAGGACGCAGGCCCAAGAGGGCGCAGAAGTCTTCCATCCCCCACAGCGGCTGTCCTTCATCGTTCACATCAAAGCGATGGACAACGAGAGCATTGCCGTCCCGCGACACCTCTGTTTTTGCGCTGGGAAGCACACTGCCCAGCACCTGCATGCACAGGTATTCATTCAGCGCCGCAAATGGCAGCCTGCCTGAAGAACCTTTGATGATGTGCCGGCGAGTCAGCAGAGTCGCTTTCTGATGCCGACCAAGTCGCCTGCCAGAGGCAGTCGGTTTTTGCTCCGTCTCTTCCTGCGCATCCAGAAACTTCGGCAGCATGCCCGAAACACCGCTGGTCGCATGCTGTCGCACTAATTCTGCAAACGCCTCTTCCGAGTTGTCGCCCTGCAGCAAGTCGGCAACCTCAACGGGCTTTGCTGGCTCCTCCAACTGCGCACCATGGGCAGCTACCTGGATCCGGCCCACCATATTTCTGCCCACGACCGATAAGAGCGCCAGTGGGCTGGCGCCAACGTGGGGGCCGAACTGCTCCTGCAGCACCTGCAGCAGATAGCCTTCCGGCAAGTTCATCTGGAATATGGGAGGAAGCTGGTCGTTCCACACCCAGGACTCCGTGCGCACAGGCATCGTCAGTGAGACGAAGTCGTCGGCGGCTGTGTTCGGTAAATAAGTAAGGACGCTTTTGAAGTCGCCGGCCGATTCGAGAACGGCAACTTCACGACCATGCACGTAGGCCGAGAGCTTCATGCGCCGTCGCGCTCCCGCCGGAGTTCATCGAGCGAGCCAGACATGCCGGTCTTTACAAAAGTGATTTCCATGCCGAGAACGGCGAGCACAGCGAGGAGCTTCCGGGAGCCGAATTCAGAGACTTGACCGCGCTCAAAACGCAGAAGCGATTCCGGCGTGATCCCGGCCTGCTCGGCCACGTCCTTCTGTTTCAGCCGAAGTTCCCGCCTCATGGATGCCACCGCCTCCCCGAGTTCCTGGAGTGTTTTCATAATTGATGTATACATCAATACTCTATCTTTTACAAGCTATACTTGATATATACATCAATAACCAGACCCTTCGCCCCTAACGACGGGCATCATGCACAGAGATGATGGGCGCATTGCCCCTGCCGCGATGAACGTCGTGGCGCGCCACTGCGGTAAGCGCATCGGCAGTGACGTGCCGACGCGCGCCCAAAGTCGCCAGGCCGGCATCGCCATCGACAAACCCGGTTCCGGAAACAGCGCGGACGCGCCGCGTCGCACCCGTGCGCAGCTGGCTCAGTACACGTCTCGCAAATAGCGCTTCTGCTTCTTCATCTCCGCCACGTAGCCGGACGCATAGTCTGCGCCCTTGCCGCTGTGTTCCGCGATGGCCCCCAGCATGGCCGCCTCCACATCCGGAGCCATCCGCTTCGAGTCGCCGCATATGTAGAAACAGGCGCCCTGCTCCAGCCACTCCCACAGCTGCCGAGCCTGCTCGCGGATCCGATCCTGCACATAAATCTTCTCGCGCTGGTCGCGCGAAAACGCTGTGTCCAGCCGCTGCAGCACGCCGCTCTTCAGCCAGCCCAGCATCTCGTCCTGATACAGAAAATCCTGCTGCTGGCGCTGCTCGCCGAAGAACAGCCACATCGGCCATTCGCCGCAGCCTGCCTGCTTGTGCTGCAGGAACGCCCGGAACGGCGCGAGCCCGGTGCCCGGCCCCACCATAATCACCGGGGTCGAGGGATCGGTGGGCATCCGGAAGAGCTGGTTCGAATGGATGAAGATGGGCAGCGTGCTTCCCGGCGGCGTGCGCTCGCCGATCTGTCCGGAGCAGACTCCCAGCCGCTCCCGGTTATAACTCTCGTAGCGCACCACCCGCACCGACAGATGCACGGTATCGGCATGGAGCGCCTGGCTTGACGAGATGGAGTACAGCCGGGGAGCCAGGCGGGGAAGGATTTTGAAGATCAGCTGCGGATCCGCGAGCTGCACCGGATACTGCTCCAGCAAATCCCGAAACTCCCGCCCCCAGAGATAATCGTCCAGCCTCTTCCTGTTTTCCGGCGCCGCCAGCTCCGCCAGCTCGGGGTTGCCCGTCAGCTTCGCCCAGCTCTTCACCGTTGCGCCGGTCATTTTTCCGATCATCAGCCACGACGTAAGCGCGGTGCGCAGGTCGAGGGCGCCGCCATAGAAGTCGGTCACCGCCTCATCACCTCTGCAATGCAGGAGCCACAGCACCTCCTCCACCATGTCGCAGCGGTTCTCCGGCAGCACGCCCACCGAGTCTCCGGGAAGATACCGAATGCCCGACCCTTCCAGGGATATCTCAATATGTCGCGTTTCTTTCTCTGAGGCTGGGCCGGTCAGCAGGCGATTGACATTGACCGCAGCTGTAAATGGGCAGCTGCGCGAGTAACTGACAGTTCCCTGCTCGGCAGGGATTTCCATGACTTCGCTGGTTATAGGCTGCATTCGCTTGTTGTTCTCCCTTGAGGCAAGCGGCTGGTCGCGAGCTCTGCTCCCGGCTCATAAGTAACAGTTAGGCAGCCACACTCACGGTGATTCGAATCACATTCGCCCATTACTTTCGACTGGC
The DNA here is from genome assembly GCA_035505395.1 of Acidobacteriaceae bacterium. Lineage (GTDB taxonomy): Bacteria > Acidobacteriota > Terriglobia > Terriglobales > Acidobacteriaceae > Palsa-343. The sequence continues at coordinate 22,752 of DATJQW010000056.1, read as the reverse complement.
AGCCGTGTGATCCCAATCACATCCTGTTTCTTTCTCCGACCGCTATGTTCTTTGCTCGTAGCGCATCCTGGGTCCAACAAGAAACATCGTCTTCCGATCTCCTGAACTGGTCACGCGGCGACATCCGCGCGGCCGCGCTCACGACCATTGTGGCCCGCGAGGGCTCAGCACCGTCAGCAATGCCTGACGATCGGCAGCAACCAGCATTCGTGCGTTTGCCGCCGGCCAAAGGAGAAAGCAATTATGGCTACAACCGTCATTCCGTCTTCGTCGATTTATGACGCGCTCGAGGTACTGCGTCATTCGGGCGTCCGGTCAAGATACGACAACTTCATCGGAGGCAAATGGGTGCCTCCCACCACCGGCCGCTACTTCGTGAGCCACAGCCCCATCAACGGCGACCCCATCTGCGAATTCGCGCGCTCCGGCGTGGCCGATGTGGAGCTGGCCCTCGACGCCGCGCACGCCGTCAAGGAAGAGTGGGGACACACCTCTCCCGCCGCGCGCGCCACTGCGCTGCTGAAGATCGCCGATGTGCTTGAGCAGAACCTCGAAACTCTGGCCCTGGCGGAAACTCTCGACAACGGCAAGCCCATCCGCGAGACACGCAACGCCGACGTTCCCCTCGTCATCGATCACTTCCGCTACTTCGCCGCCTGCATCCGCGCTGAAGAAGGATCCATCAGCGAACTCGACAAGGACACCGTCGCCTACCACTTCAAGGAGCCGCTGGGCGTCGTCGGCCAGATCATCCCCTGGAACTTCCCCCTGCTCATGGCCGCGTGGAAGCTGGCTCCCGCCATCGGCGCCGGCAACTGCGTCGTCATTAAGCCCGCCTCGAATACCCCGCTCAGCATCATGATCTTTGCGCAGCTGGTGGGCGAACTGCTTCCTCCCGGCGTCCTCAACGTCATCAGCGGTCCCGGCGGAGAAATGGGCAAGGCTCTGGCGTCGAACAAGCGCATCGCCAAGATTGCCTTCACCGGCGAAACCACGACCGGCCGGCTCATCATGCAGTACGCTTCCGAGCCCATCATTCCGCAGACCCTCGAGCTCGGCGGCAAGTCGCCCAACATCTTCTTCGCCGACGTCATGGACGCCGATGACGACTTCCTCGATAAGGCCCTCGAAGGTTTCGCCCTGTTCGCATTCAACAAGGGGGAAGTCTGCACCTGCCCGTCGCGGGCACTCGTTCAGGAATCCATCTACGACAAGTTCATCGAGCGGGCGGTGGCCCGCGTGGCCAAAATCAAGGTCGGCAACTCGCTGCTTCCCACCACGCAGATGGGGCCGCAGGTGTCGAAAGACCAGATGAACTCGATTCTCAACTACATCAAAATCGGCAAGGAAGAAGGAGCAATGTGCCTGACCGGCGGTCAGCCCGCGCACCTCGGCGGCGACCTCGAGAACGGATACTTCCTGCAACCCACCGTCTTCGCCGGCAACAACAAGATGCGTATCTTCCAGGAGGAGATCTTCGGTCCCGTCCTCTCTGTCACCACGTTCAAGACCATCGACGAAGCCATCGAGATCGGCAACGACACCGTCTATGGCCTCGGCTCCGGCGTATGGTCGCGCAATCCCAACAACCTCTATCGCGTCGGTCGCGAGATCAAAGCCGGCCGCTGCTGGACCAACTGCTACCACCTGTATCCGGCTGGCGCAGCATTCGGCGGCTACAAAGAGTCCGGTTTCGGCCGCGAAACGCACAAGATCATCCTCGATCACTACCAGCAGACCAAGAACCTGCTGGTCAGCTACAGCACCAAAGCAATGGGCTTCTTTTAAGCATTCACAGCCTCCGTCCGCGGGAGACGCGACGAGCGCCTCCCGCCGCGCGGACACCGAAATTCCTTCCCTGTCCTCGCCGACCGGGAACCCGATCAGGAACGGAGAACAGCAATGGCAAAAACGATGAAGGCGGCCGTGGTTCGAGAATTCGGCAAGCCGCTCACGATTGAAGAAAAACCGATACCCGAGCCGGGTCCGGGCCAGATCCAGGTGAAGATTCAGGCTTGCGGCGTCTGCCACACCGACCTGCACGCAGCCGATGGAGACTGGCCCATCCAGCCCAGGCCGCCTTTTATCCCCGGCCACGAGGGCGTGGGCTACGTCTCGGCTCTCGGCCGCGGCGTCAACGGCACCATGAAAGAAGGCGACCGCGTGGGGATTCCCTGGCTGCACACCGCCTGCGGAAAATGCGAGTACTGCATGGCGGGATGGGAAACCCTGTGCGAGCACCAGCAGATGACCGGATACACGGTCAACGGCGGCTTTGCCGAGTACGCGCTCGCCGACCCCGCCTATGTCGGCCGCGTGCCCGATGGAGCCGACTTCGTTGAGATCGCGCCCATCCTTTGCGCCGGCGTCACCGTCTATAAGGGCCTCCTCATGACTGACGCCCAGCCTGGCCAGTGGATCGTCGTCTCCGGCATCGGCGGCCTCGGGCATCTCGCCGTTCAGTACGCCAGGGCCATGGGATTCCACGTCGGCGCCGTCGATGTCGACGATCGCAAACTGGAACTCGCAAAGAAACTCGGAGCCACCGTCACCGTCAACGCGCGCAACACCGATCCGGCCGCTTTCATGAAGAAAGAAATCGGCGGCGCGCACGGAGTCCTGGTCACGGCCGTCTCCCTCAAAGCCTTCGAACAAGCTGTCGGCATGGTGCGCCGCGGCGGCACGGTCGCCTTCAACGGCCTTCCGCCGGGAACCTTCCCGCTGAGCATCTTCGATATCGTCCTGAACGCCATCACCATTCGGGGCTCCATCGTCGGCACGCCCAGCGATCTGCGCAACTCCCTCGAACTGGCGGGTCTCGGAAAGGTCAAGGCCATCGTCGCGCCGGAGAAGATAGAAAACATCAACGACATATTCCAGCGCATGCATAAGGGCCAGATCGACGGTCGGATCGTTCTGGACATGGCCAATTAAAGGTCCCCGGCTCAAGCGCTGGTGCAACAGTAGTCTAAGTAAAGGCAGGGTCGCTAACCAGACGACCCTGTCCCTTCTGCAGCAGGACCCTGGGCGCCGCTTTCCTGTTTCCGGTTTGCTGATGCCTCGGTAGATGCTCTCGATTTGCCGCGCAACTCGTCGTCGCCTAACCAGAACCTGGTCCCCGGTCCCTGGCCTGATCTACTGCAGAAGGCTGAAACACGGGATTGCGGGAGTGTACAGGGCTGTGCCATCATCAGAAACCCCGTTTCCCGGAGCCTTTCTTGCAGCGAAAATTGCTGTTTGTGCTCGCGGCCATGCTGGCGTTGCCGGCGTGCGTCGCGGCCAGGGCGGATAGGTCGAGTCCCGCTTCGGCGCCAGGGCCTGCTCCGCTGCCGGCGGTGACGATTGGCGCCAAAAATGGCGAGGAGATCGAGCTGGAATCGGGACTGCCTCTGGGAACGATGGTGGGCGTGAAGTACCCGGAAAGGGAGATTCATCTCGAGCCGGGAGATACGCTGACGTTTCTTTCCGATGGGGTGGTCGAGGCGCGGGGCACGAGTGGTGAGCTGTTCGGATTCGAGCGAACGCGGGAGTTGATTCAGCAGCCGGCGCAAACGATTGCCGACAGGGCGCGGGAGTTTGGGCAGCAGGATGACATTACGGTTTTGACGCTGGCCCTGACGGACGCGATTGTTGCCGCAACTTGATTGCCAGCCGCACAAACTCCCGATCGCGGGACTCGGATCGTGCTGTCGGCGTCCGGGCAACCTGCGGCGAACCTCGATAAGCGCCTCGCCCTGAAGGCATTCATTGACAATCGCTCCGCAAAAGACCGCTGGACACAAGCCGACTGGTCATGATCGATTCATGCGCCGGGTAACCCAAATTCAGGAGCGGCAAGGAGGCCAGGAACAGGCCGACCGGGGACGGATGCATAAACGCAACAAAGTCAAGAGACAGGCGAGGAGAGCAACACCGCCATGTAAACATGAGCACGAAGATTTGCCGGACAATCTGTCGAATTCCGGTTTCGCCATTCGTCGTTATAGTGAAGGCGGGGAACTAGCCCCGCTGAAGACGAAAGGAGTAGCTCAATGCGTTTCATGATGATTGTGATCCCCCGGGGTTATGAATCGGCTGCACCAGACGCGATGCCAAATCCCGAAGCGGTGGCGAAGATGCAGGAGTACAACATGGCGCTGCAGAAGGCAGGCATCCTGCTCGCGCTTGACGGATTGTTTCCTCCGTCTACCGGAGCGCGTGTCTCCTATGCGAACGGCAAGGCAACCGTAACAGATGGACCGTTTGCCGAGGCAAAAGAAGTGATCGGAGGCTACTGGATCGTCCAGGTCCACTCCCGCGAAGAGGCCATTGAATGGGCGAAGCGGGCACCCATGTCCAATAACGAGATCATCGAAGTCCGCCGGATTTTCGAGATGGGCGATTTCTCTGAAGATGTGCAGAAGGCAGCTGAAGGCTATGAGGAGCTTCCGCACGGGGCAGGCTCAAAGGCATGAGTGACGTTGACCGGACGATCGAGGCGGTGTGGAAGATCGAGTCTACGCGGCTCATCGCTGCGATCGCCCGCGTCACCCGCGATATTGGCATTGCCGAAGAACTGGCCCAGGACGCAATGGTTGCGGCTCTTGAACGATGGCCGGAAGAAGGCATCCCTGAAAATCCTGCTGCGTGGCTGATGACGGCGGCAAAGCGGCGAGCGATCGATAGTCTGCGCCGTGGCCAGATGCTTGTACAAAAGCACGAAGAAATTGCCCGGGAACTTCAAATACAGCAGAGAAAGCTCGGAGAGGCAATGGACCGGGCGCTGGATCAGGTGATCGACGACGACGTCTTGCGCCTGATCTTTACAGCGTGCCATCCGGTGCTTCCTGTGGAAGGATGCGTGGCGCTTACTTTGCGCGTAATCGGCGGACTGACTACGGCGGAGATCGCGCGTGCCTTCCTTGTGCCCGAGAAAACAATGGGACAGCGGATATTTCGCGCCAAGAAAACTCTCTCGGAGGCTCATGTGCCTTTTGAGACACCTCGCGGAGACGACTTGCGAGGTCGGGTGAAGTCAGTACTTTCGGTTGTCTACCTCATCTTCAACGAGGGTTATACCGCGACCGCGGGAGAGGAATGGATGCGGGCTGCACTCTGCGATGAGGCACTGCGGATCGGACGCATGCTCGCGCAACTCCTTCCCGGTGATTCGGAGGTTCACGCACTTCTCGCTCTCATGGAACTCAATGCGTCGCGCGCCGGAGCCCGCCGGGGAAGGAACGGTGAGGCAATCCTGCTGCCGGATCAGGATCGTTCGCTGTGGAACGACGCGCAGATTCAGCGGGGAATGACCTCGCTCGAACAGGCGCAGCGACTTGGCGGCGGCGGCCAGCCCTATGCACTGCAGGCCGCGATTGCCGCCTGTCACATGCTGGCTCGTACAGCGGAAGAGACGGACTGGGAGCGGATCGTGCTGCTCTATGATGCGCTGCTGCAAATCAATCCGTCTCCCATCGTGGCACTGAATCGAGCGGTCGCTGTGGGTATGGCGCAAGGCCCGGCCGCTGGGCTTGATGCTGTCAATGCCTTAACCACGCCGGCTGCTGATTCTGCGCTGGCTGGCTGTCATCTGCTTTACAGTGTTCGCGGAGACCTGCTGATGAAAATGGGCAGGTTCCGTGAGGCGCGTGAGGAAATCCAGTACGCCATGGCCATGACGCAAAACTTCCGGGAGCAGGAATTGCTGACGAAGAGGCTGAAACAGATGGAGAAGGCTGCCCCGACAACTTAGTTACGATTCGGTCCCGTGAAACGGACTTCTCACCGGTGATAATTCTCGATTCACGCATCATCGCCAAATCACTCACCGACGCCAGAAAGGGAACGAGAAGTCGGCTGCATCGAAGTATTAGCTTACGGGCAGCGGCGTCCCGCTCAAGCGCGCCTCTCCCGCAGCCCACCACCAGCACACTAAGGACGTCGATACCGCCAGTGCTGTGGCAACCCCTTTCCAGGCGATCCTCAAGCCATCCGCTCTCTGATCTCGCGCTCGCTGCACCCCATAGGCCGGAGGGCCAGGCGCGTACGTGCCAGCGCCGCCCTCCATCGACGAGTTGCCGCGATCGTTATCCTCCAATGCGGGCGACAACGTGCGTTACTTCGAGAAGGTAACGCTGATGGTATACGGCAGCGACATCTGGTTGGCGTTGCCGTAGACCGTCTCTGTAACTCCGGCAGCAGCTCCCGGAACCTGAACCTGGATGGTCCCGGTTTCCTTAGCGGTGACGGTGACGTTGTAGGTGCCTGCCGGGGTAATCGTCGCGCTGCTTGGGCTCAGATTCGTAGTCCCGCAGGCGGTGATGCCAAAGACCCCGCCGCCGCAGAGCAACAGGCAGACCAGCAGCTGGAATCCTCTCCATCTCTGTGCCTTTCTGCGGAACGTAAGGCCGAGCAGGCCCAGGCCGAACATGGCCGCGAAGGCGAAACTCCCCGGGTCCGCTCGCAGACTACTGCTCTCTGTGGCGGTCGAAACGTTCGTGTTGATGGTCATGGTCACAGTTCCCGGCCCGATGCAGCCTTCGCTGGCCGTGCAGGCAGAGCCGTTGCTCAGCGTAATTCCGGGAGTCGGACCCACGTTGACGGCGCAGTATTGCGCCGCCGATCCCGGCGCACACATCACTCCGTTGGGATTCGGATCGGACGCAATGGGGGCCGAATAGGTGAAGGTGCAGGTTGCGTAGGCGGGCAGCCCATCGCACTGCAGGTCCAGCGGCAGAGAATAGTTATTCAGCGTGCCGCCGCGCTCCGCGTATCCGTATCCCAGCACGGAGGTGAGGGTGAGAGTAGCCTGCACCGACGACCCGGCTGCGACCGTCAGCGAAGTCGGACTGGAACTGATCTGCACCATCGGATTGCGCAGTGCCCAGAAGTTGATGGGCGTGCCGGTGACCGAGCTGTAATTCGGATTCGCTGGATCGCCTTCAAAGTCCGTCCCGTTGTAGACCGGTGTGATCGTATAGAAGGTCATCAGATCCGGGATGGTGGTGTTGCTGTTGTTGATTTGCAGACAGTTGGTAGCCAGCAGTGCGGAACCATTGACGTTGGAGACGTCGACCTGATTGGTCGTTTCAGCGGTACCGGCGGCGCAGTTGCCGCTCGAAGGGGTGTTGATGTAGCCGCCGGACAGTTTGTAAGAAACGCTCCCGCAGTTCTGGCGCTCCAGTACGCCAGTGGCCGAATAAACCGGCACGCAGGTCACGGGAGAGCCGTTCGCCGCCGTCACAGTGACGGGATAGCTATAGACCCAGGTAGTATCCGACCCGTCATACACACCGTCGCAGCCTGTAGCAGGGTTCGTGCAAAGCACCAGGTAACCGGTTCCGCTGCCAAAACTTGCCTGATACGCCTGCGGCATCTGGAAGGACGGCACCGATGCCTCGATCTCCGTCGCCGTCGGCTGAGTGAGCGTTACCGGCCCCGCCCCCACTGTCACGATGGTCGAGGTATTGGAACCAAGATAGTTCCGGTCTCCGGTGTAGGATGCGGTGAACGTATAGCTCCCCACCACCAGATTCTGCGGACTGAACTGCGCCACGCCGCCGGAAAGCGGCCCGGTCATGGTAATCGGCGTGATGCCGTTGCCGCTCACTGTGAGGGTCACCATTCCGGTGGCCGCCGGACTGGCGCTCGTGGCCGACGCCGCAACTACGCCCACATTCACCGGGACGTTGTCAGTCGTCGCAGCGCCGCCCGAGGTTATCGCGGTGATCGACGGCGCCAGGGCTGCGCCTACGCCGGTGCCGCTCACGCCTACTGGCGAGTTGGCGACGTTCCCCTGCACCAGAACTGTGCCGGTGAGCGTCCCTTCATCGCCGGGTCCCGGCGAGAAGGTGATGGTCGCCGTGCAGGTTGCGCCGGCGGCCACCGGGCTGCCCGTGCAGGTGGTCGCGGTCTCGCTGTAATCCGGCGTGCTCGAGAATCCGGTGACGTTCAGCGCTGTGTTCCCATCGTTCACCAGCGTAAACGTCTGCGACTGAGTGGAGGTGGTGGTGCTCAGCGTGCCGAAATTGTAGGAGGTGCTCACGCTGGTGAGGTTCACGTTCAGCGCGCTCCCATCCGTGATGTAAACCTCGCCCAGCGAGTCCAGCGCCACCGAAGTCGGCATTGTGACACTGGCCGCAATGGCGGTCTCATCGGCAGCGTTGAGCGTCCCGTTCTCGTTGGGAATACGGATGGTTCCGCCCGTCTCGGCGACGTACACCGCGCCAGAGGGATCGACGGCCAATCCGGCGGGAGTGCTGAGGCTGGTGAGCAGCGTGGTCATGGTGCCGCCCACCGGGATTTCGTCCAGGTTGGCCCCGTCGGCCACAAACAGATCGCCGCTCTCATCCACGGCAACGGCGGAAGGAGCATTGAAGCCGGTGAGATCGGTCTCGGTCTGAGCCAGGGGACCGACGGTTCCACCCAGATTGGTGAGTTCAACGACGCGATGGTTATCGGGATCGGAAATATAGAGGCGGTCCCGGCCGCTGACAGCCAATCTCAGGTTCGAACCGAGTCCGGTGTTGATCAGAGTGACCTGACCGGCGGCATTCAGTCCGTTGCTGCCTTCAGGAACCTCGTAAACGCTGCCGCTGTCGGCGATAAAAACATCGCCGGCTCCATCCACGGCCACGCCGGTCGGCGCTGTCAGGCCGGTGCCCACCGTGGCCGTCGCCGCAGACGCGCCGGACCCTGCCGGATACACTTCGACCGCTTTCAGGCCGGAATCCGCGACGTACACATTGTCCGCAGCGTCCACGGCCACCTGGCCAGGAGTATTCAGCCCCGCCCCGATGGCGGACTGAGTACCACCCTGAATCTGAACCGCGGCGCTGGTCCCGGTGCCGTGCAGCGGCATGGCCGCCAGGATGTTGCCGGAGCTATCCAGCATCAGCAATTTGGCGGAGATGCTGCCCGCGGAGTGGGGAGCAAAGCTCACATTGACGGTGCAGCTGTTTTGCGCGGCGTAACTGGTTCCGGCGGCACAGGTGCCGCCGCTGGCGACAAAATCGGGATTGGCGTCCCCGGCCTCGACGATCTTGAAGGATGCCGGTGTCGCGGAGCCACTGAAGCTGAACAGCACTGCCTCCTGGACGGGGCTGGGCGCAGGCGTCACATCAGCAACGCTCGCCGAACCGAAATCCGCTGCGTCCAGGGTGACTTTCGCCACGTCGGCCTGGCCGTTGGACTGGGCCTGGGTGGTGGGAACATACAGGATGTTGCGGGTCCAGTCGATGGCGACTTCGCCCTGCGCCGGCACCGGGGTCAGCATGACGGCCGAAGCAGTCTCCGGGGTTCCCGAGGGGTTGGGAATCAGGAACACACCGTCCTGCGAGTCGCTGACATACAGGTTACCGTTCGGATCGACAATCACGCCGGAGACGCTGGGCAGGTTCGGGTCGATACGGGTAAGGCCTGAATCCGAAGTCAGCGCTCCCGCGGTGCCGGCCGCCACCACGGACGCTGGAATTTCATAGACACCGGACAATCCGCCGGACGCCTCAACAAAATACACGTTGCCGAATTTGTCCTGGGCGACGGAAATGGGCGGCTTGGTCATCGCGGAGATAATGTCGCTTGTCGAACTCGAATTCTGAGGAACGGAAGGGCTGCTCCAGGCGCCCGAAACATACAAATTGAAAATGAAGTTGCCGCTGTTCTGGTTGCCCACGATGATGTTGTCGTTGTTGCCGATGGCGATGCCCCATGGCTGGAAGTAGTAAGGCGAAAATCCAAAGATGCTGTATTGTGCGAAGCCTTCGGGAGCAACGCCGCATTCATCGGACGTGTTGTTGCCGGAACTCAGCCCCGACAGGCCAGTCCAGGTCTGGGTTGCCGCGTTGTATGGATATTCCACCAGACAGTTGTTCCAGTTACCCCCGAGATAGAGGTTGTTGTCCGGATCAATAGCAACGCCGGGATTGTTGCCGCCGCCGACGCCGCCGGGAGCTATGAGCGTAACCAGGGCCCCGCCGTTGTGGGGGAATTCATACAGCGCCCCGTTCGAGAAATCCACCACCAGCCAGTCGCCGTAGCTGTCAATCGCCGTCTGCGCAATGGTTCCCCACCCGCTGGGATGGTTCAGTCCCGTGGCGAAACTGGCGGTCACCAGCGGCGTTGTTTGCGCTTCAGCGCCACCGCAAAAAGCTCCGAGGAGCAGGAGCGTGAGCGCAACTCCGAAGAATCGGCACAACGACATGGATGACTTGCTGGACATGACATTTCTCCCTGAAAACCTGATACCAACCTCGCTCATTGCGTAAACCCGCGGCATAGAAATGGTCTGAACTCTGCTGCTTCCGGAGACCGTATTTCCGCCCTCCGGAAGCTGGTTGCGTCCCACCCGCCTATTTGATCGTCACGGGAAGCGTGAAGGGCAGCGAATACTGGTAGCCCGAAGCCTCGTTGGTGACGACGATGCTGACGTTGTACGAGCCGGACGGCGTCACTTCATGCGGCGCCGGCGGAGTATGGGTGTATCCCGAATTCGTGCATCCGGTAAAGCCCGCGATCGACCCAGCCAGCAGCAGCGTGAGACAAATGACCTGGAATATACCTCGGCTTATCAACTTTCTCTTTCGCAGCCCCAGCCCCAGCAACCCGAGACTGAAGACGCCAGCCAGAGCAAACGGCGAGGATTGCGTCCGCAGGCTGCCGACGTTCACCGGGATATTCGTGCTGAGGGTGACCACCGTGGTCGTGGTGGGGAAGCAGGTCGATGTACCCGGCGCCGCGCAGAATTCCGGCTGCGGGTTGTTGAATGTACACTCCGAGTACTGCGGCAGCGTGGAGTTGTCGCAGGTGATGTTCACTCCGCCCGAGGCGGAGAGGCCCACCAGCGACTGGAGCGTGATCGTACTCGAGACCGGAGTGCCGGCGGGCGTGGATAACGACGCCGGGCTGGCCGAAAGCAGAACGCTCGGCTCGATCACCTGGAACGTTATCGGCGCGGAGGTCTCGGTGGCAAAGTTCGTATCGCCGCTGTAGACGGCGGTCAGGTTATAGGTGACGCCGCCCGGCTGGGTGCCCGCCGTCAGGTTCTCCAGATTGAAGGTGACCTGTCCATTCGCATCCAGAGGCTGATTCACCTGGGTGGGATCGGCCGGCTGCGATCCATTCATGAAGGTGATGGTCCCGGTCGGCGTTCCCACCCCGGAACTGACTGTAACCGACAGGGTCGTGTTCGATGCGACCAGCACATAGTAGACGCCATTGGTCGAGTTCGGCTGGATCCCGCTCGGCTCGCCCACGGCGATCGAGGCCGGCGCCTGGGCCACGATCAGCGTGGCGGTTGCCGTACCACCGCCGTAATTCGCATTCCCCTTATAGACGGCCCTTACGTTATAGGTTCCGCCCAGGAGACTGGTCAGGTTGATGGTGGCCGTGGTGCCTGCGTCCGTTCCGGTCGCCGTACCCGTGAACACATGCTGCGTGCTCCCCGAAGTCAGCGTGATCGTCACCGTCCCGTCGGGGACATTGGTGGTGGTCGAGTTGCCGGCAATCGGGGACTGCAGGATCGTCACCGTCGCAGTGGTGCTGCCCGGGAACGTTGTCGTGGCTGGATTCAGGCTGAGGGACACCGCGGTCGGTTCCAGAGTGATCGAGGCCGCCGCTGTAAGGGTCGCGGTTGCGGTCCCGTTGGTTGCCGACGACGTCACGGACATGCTGCTGGTGATACTGGTTGGCTGCTGAACCTGCGCATCGATCTGCACGCCGAAGGCGCACGACCCCCCGGATGCTACCGTCGTGGCACCCGTGGTGTCGCATGGCGACAGCGTTGGCGATACCAGCGAGAAGTCGGTGTTGTCGCTGAACGTGGGATCGGTTGTGAACGTCAGCGGTTCATTGCCGATGTTGTAGACACTCACGTCCTGTTCCTGCGCGACGTACGCACCCACCTGCCCGAAGTCGTAAGCAGCATTATTCGTGACATTGAGCTCGTACAAATTGGGCGTCCCGCCCGTCATGTCAGTGGCGTACAGGTTGCCCTGACCGTCGATGGCCACGCTATTGGGCTCGGTCTGCACGGTATCGATCGGAATGGCGTCGTTTACCGCAAAACTGCCCGCCAGGAAAGGAATTCGCAGGATCCCGCCCTTCTGCGCCACATCCACCGCGCCCGACGGCTCGACCGCCAGACCCGTGACAGGCGACGAGAGGGTGGTGTCGACGAGGCTCTGACCGCCCCACGGCGTGATCTCATCCAGGTTGGTGCCATCCGCCACGAACAGATCGCCGGAATTATCGACCGCCACCGCGGAAGGCGCTGTGAACCCCGTCCCCACTACGGTGTAGCTGGTCTGTGTCGTGGCCCCCGCGGGGTTGTCCACCTTGACCACCTGCGTGTCGTCCGGATCGGCCGCGTACACGTCGCCGCTCCCGTCCACAGCCAGGTTCAAATGACTGCCCAGCGGCAGATTGTTCGCGGTATCCGACGTGGCCAGGGTGACCTGCCCCGCCGTATCCAGCTTGCCGCCGACAAAGGGAATCTCGTAAATGCTGCCGGAGTCGCCGATGTACACATCCCCCGATCCGTCCACCGCGACACCCGTCGGAGCTGACAGACCGGAGCCGATCGATACCCCCGTGGCGCCCGACGATCCCGCCGCATATTCCAGAACCTTACCCAGCCCGGGATCGGCGACATACACGTTGCCCAGCGTGTCCACTGCCGCCTGCGCCGGCGTCGACAGTCCCGCCGCCATGGCTGTCTGCTGCGGAATACCGAGCAGCGCCGCCATCGGCCCCTGGCCCACTCCGCTCAGATACGTGGTGCTGCCGGAAATTGGGTTGCCGCTCGAATCCTTCATCGTCAGCTCACCGGAGATGGGACCCGTCGTTTGCGGCGTCATGGTGACCCAGACCGGGCAGCTGGTCATCGGCGTATATACGGTTCCCGCAGTGCACGCCGTGGTCGGCGTCGTCGCGGCCGAATTGGGATACGGATTTGTGGTCGTGGTGGCGAAATCCGATGCCGTTCCCGGCTGCGAGAAGCCGATGGCGCCTGGAGTTATCGCGGTGTTGAAATTGACAAACACCGTGCCCGTGGCGCTGACGGTTCCCACCGGAGAGGCGCCAAGATTGTCAGACCCCATGGCCCAGAGGACGACGTTGCACGCTCCGCCGGTACAGTAGTCGGTGGTTGAATTTTCGCCTCCACCATAGGGACTCGAACTGCCATACGTGAAGTTGCCGTAGCTTGGAATCCACAGGAATCCCCGCGGATCCACTGCCACGGAACTGGCACCGCCAACCGGAGAGACATAGGAGGCGTTGTTGAAGTCGTAGCAGGAGGCGGAATGAGCGTCGTTCCCGCAGGAGTTCGGAATTTCCACCACTCCGCTGATGCTTGGGGCGCCGGTGTTGATGCTGAGATAGAGATTTCCCGCCGGGTCGAGCCCGGCTCCATTGAACTTGCCGGTGAAGACCGAGGGGGGGATGAGTTCGGTCAGCGCGCTCTCTCCGGCAAGATTGGTTGACCCGCCGGGGACGAAATATACTTCATCTTCTTCTGCGCCGTTGGCGCCATTCTCCACGAAGAAGATGTTTCCCCTCGCATCCATGGCCATCCTGCCCTGATTGACTTTCAGGCCGATAACGACCGGGGTCGCCGAACCGACCAGCGCCCCGTTTGCACCCACCTGCTGCTCGTAGATGTCGACGGGCGAGAGCTCCGTTTGCCAGTAAAGCGTGCCGCTGCCATCTCCTTTGCCGCTGTCCATAAAAGCAACGCAGTCGGAACCGTCGCTGAGCAGGCTGCTGCCGCCGCTGGCTTCAATCGTTGCTCCCCATCCGTCGTTGGCCGTCACCGCCCACGACTTGCTGCTCGGGTTGTAGGGCACACGGAAAAACAGACCGTTCTGATTCGAGGTCCCGTATCGCTCGTCGATATACAGGGTGCCCTCCTTGTCGATGGTCATATCCATGTTCCAGTAGTCGCCGGCGCCGCTCAGCGGTGAGTTGGCGGGGGTAGCGATGCTGGTAAAGGTGGTCGAGCCGGGAGCCAGCTGATAAAGGATGCTGCTCGCTGTATCGAGCAGCAGGACGTTTCCCTGCCAGTACACAACCTTGTAAATCTGGTTGAATTCGACGTGCGGCAGCTGAATCACCGAGCCGGTCGTCACTGCCGGCGGCGTCTGCGCCGCGGCAACGCCGCACAGGGACAACGCCCCGATCAGAAACCAGGCCGCGGAGCGCACCCGCCGACCGAAGTACGCTGCTGTCTCGATGACCATGAAAGCCTCCCGAACAATCTCGATCCAAACCCGCGAACGGCCCAATGGCTCCGCTCGTCTCCGGATGCCGCCTCACCCCGGCGGACATCGCTTACCGGTTGCCTTTGCCGCGGCTGGCCGGGAACGTCCGCCCGCGCCCGCCGCCGCCCTCCCTCAGAACGAAAACTTCGCCTCCAGCTCCATCAGCCGCGAACCGTATTTGATGTTCGTAATTCCGAACTGCTTGTATCCCAGCTCGTCTTCCGTTAGCTGCTGGCCCGGCACCGCATACAGCACGTTGCCGAGACTCAGGTTGGAGCTGTCGTCGTTGTTGAAGGAAGTCAGAGGGTGATTGAGAAAATTGAAAGCGTTTGCGTGTAACTCCAGCGTCTTTCCCTCCCCGACGGCAAAATCCTTCATCAGATCCAGGTTGTCGACCCACAGGGCGGGACCGCGCATATATGGCAACCGGTACTGCCCTTGTCCGCTGGGATTCGTCGACAGTGCATATTGGCCCGTCTTCGGGCTGCCCGGCAGCGGAACGCCGAAGCAGGTTGCGTTCATGAACTGATTCTTGCCCGGGCCGCCGGCCGGATTGCACTTCACTGTGGGCATCAACTGGTAATCCGGACTGCCCGTCCAGACCGTCGAATTCATGGCGGTCAGGCAGTACTGGTCTCCGTTCTTGTCGGGGGGAATTCCGTATTGCTGTGCGCAGGTTTGCGTTATCTCAGGATCGGGCTCCTGCCACGGGGTCGCCACCTGGGTCGGCTCCAGCGATCCGTACCCGAATCCGAAATTTTCGCCCTCCGCGGAGGGCAGATCCGTCCCGCTCTGGAAGGAGTCGATTCCCGAAATCATCCACCCGTTTCCAAACACGCCCAGGAGGCGATTGCCGTTGCCAAAGGGCTTCCCAAAGTTGATCAGGTAATGCACGTTGACTACGTGCGTGCGATCGAACGGCGCCGGATTGTATTCGTCGCGCAGATCCAGGGGGTTGGGAATGACGTTGTTGTAGGAAGCGGCCGTCGCCAGCACCTTGGAGAAGCTGTAGTTCGCGCCCCAACTTATTCTTCCCGAATTCCTGTTCCATGCCAGCTGCATGGCGTTGTAGTTTGAGTAGTAATCGTGCTTCAGCGCGTAGATGTGCTGGTAGAACGGGTAGGGCCGGAAGAAATCGGTCTGCGGCGTGTCCAGACCTCCGATCGAATCTCCCGGGTTGGACGAGTTACTCAGGGAAGCCGGAATACAGACCCGAGGATCCGTCTGCTGTGTCCCGCCGCAGCTAACCGGCCCGAAGAGGTACCCGGCAGGTATCAGGTTCAGGTCCGAGGCGCCGTTGTAGCCGCTGGCCTGGACGTTGAATGAAGGCAGGTTTCTCCCCTCTTCGCCGACGTACGCTACCTCCAGCAGCGAATTCCATGGCAGGCGCTGGTCGACCGCGCCGTTGAATTCGTAGTAGATGGGACGCGTCGTGTCGCTGGCCGACAGCGTGTACACGCTGAAGTCCGGAGGATTGACCGGCGACTGGTTATCGATCAGACTGAAAGTTTCCTGCCCAAAGGTGTAGGAGGTCTTATAGCCCTGCGCCGTCGACGCCGCCAGCGCGTAGGGGGCAAACTGCTCCTCTTCACGATAGACACCCCAGCCGCCCCGCAGCACCGTCTTGCCCGTTCCGAACAGATCCCAGGCCGCGCCCAGACGAGGTGAAAAATACACCATCGGCGGATTATTCACGGAATCGGCGATCGAACTGTTCGCGCCGTGCCAGGTGATGCCGGGCATGGTCGCGCTGGTGCAGTCACGGCCGTCGCACTGCTGGTCGTACAGCGTTGGCGAGAACGTGGCCAGACCGTTGTTATGGCGATCGAGCCACGGGCCGAGGTGCTCGATGCGCGCCCCCAGCCTCAGCGTCACCCGCCGAATCTTCCACGAATCGTCGGCAAACCCCGCCAGCGTCGTGTACTGCATATTCACGAGGGGCGAGAAATTGGTCTGGGTAAAGCTGTCGGTATATCCCATGTACATGAGGGCATTGCCGTTCATGCAATCCCCCAGATAGCTGGCGCCGGACGGTCGCCCCGTGCCCAGCGGATTGGGATTTTCGCACCCCGTAAACTGCGAGTTCGTTCCCGGCGAGGAGTTTTGCTGGTTCGCCGAGCCCGGGCTGTACTCGTAATATCCGTTGTCGGGGTTGAATGTGTACTCGCCCTGCGGGAAGGCGGCAGCGTAATCGCCGTCGCCGTTCAGAATGCCCTTTTCGAAATACACGCCGAAAGCGAAGGTATGCGGTCCCTTCACCCAGTCGACCGTATCCGACACATCCGGCACCACCTTCTTCATGCGAATCTGGTTGTTGTAGAAGCCCCCAGGCATCAGCAGATTCGGGTAACCCAGGCTGCTGTAGTCACTCAGCGCCGGTACCGAATAGTCCCCCGCGTTCTTGTACTCTCCCAGATAGCTGAACGTGTCCGAGGCCGGATTGTCGCAGGTCCCCGCCGCCCGCTCCGCCTGATTGTTGCAGTTGTACTTGTTCATGTCGAAGCGGTCCACGGCTTCCGGATTGCCCATGTTTCCCGGGTTGCTGATGAACGAGATTGCCGCGCCCAGGTCGTTCGTCATGCTGCTGCCAAACGTCCGCGTGTAGTGCCCGGAAACAATGTTGGAAATGTCGCCCTCGGTGATGCCGCCGGGGTACTCGACCGAGTAATCCGGGATGTACCCATAGGCCACCGGCTCCTGCATGATCTGGGCCTGACGTCCCCACGTCGCATAAAACTTATTGTTATCGTTCGGATCGAAATCCAGACGCCCATGAAAGATGTCGCCGTTCTGCGACTGAACCACTTCCTGGATGTAGTTGTAGCCATTCACGTTCACGAAAGGATCCGCATTCGGCAGCGGCAGCCAGTCCATCAGCGCTACTCCGTTAGGTTCCGCGTAGGCGGAGATATTGCCGTTGGAGACGGCCGCGCCATTGGGCAGGTAATTCTCGGTCTGACACATGGGCAGAACCGAATTCAGGTTCACCCCGCCATCCGGGCGCGCACCGCACAACTGCGCGTTGAGGGAGGCCGCGCTGAAATCCCCCTGGCGCTCGGCCATCGTCGGCACCCAGGACCCCAGCGTTTCCGGCGAGTAGTTCTGGTGGTAATACTCGTATCCGGCGAAGAAAAAGAGCTTGTCGTTGTGGGGACCGAAGCGCGTTCCCGGAATCCACACCGGGCCGCCCAGCTGCCCGCCCGGATACAGATAGGTGCCGGGCGGCCGCGACTGCTGCAGATAGTTGTTGTACCAGTCGTTGGCATTCATCGCCGCGTCGCGCCCAATAAAATACGCCTCGCCGTGATACGCGCTGGTTCCCGCTTTGGTCGTGGCCGCCACGACATCCGGCCCCTTCGCGTAGTCCGCACTGAACGTCGACGTGGTCACCTTGATGTCCTGGATCATGTCCGCGTCCATCGTCTGCACACTGCCCTCGCGCGTGTCGATGTCGGTAAGCGACACCCCGTCCAGGACTGTGTCGCTTCCGGTCGGTCCGGCGCCATTGGCCGAATAGTTCCCGATCGGTCCGCTCATCCCCACCACCGCCGTGTTGGGTGTCTGGTTGTTCACCCCGGGACTCACCACCGCAAAGCCCGGCAGCATCTCCACCAGTTCGGTCGCGTCCCGGCCTTCAATCGCCAGCGTGTCCAGGTCCTTCGACGTAATCACGTCGCTGCGCTCCGGCGTGTCCAGCGGCTTGACCGACTGATTGGCCAGGGCTTCCACCGTCACCTCGGTCGTCGCCGTCGCCACCTGCATCTTGATATCGGAGAAATTGACCACGTCGCCCGGGCGCAGCGGGAACGGCTGCGACTCCCACGCCGTGAATCCCTTCATCTCCACCCGCACCTGATAGTGCTGCGCCGCACTGACCGCTGGAATCGAAAATTCGCCCGCTCCGCTGCTGGTCGTCTTCCGCTGGGATTGGTCATCCAGATTCGTCAGCAGCACGGTCGCCCCGGGAATCACTGCGCCCGTCGTATCCTCCACCACCCCGGTCACGGTTCCCGCGTTCTGCGCCGAAGCAGGGGTCTGCCACAGCAGCAGTCCTGCCATAAGAAGCGCCGACAACGCGGCTACCGCCTTGTTTCCAGGAATGAACGTCGTCATAATGCCCCCTCGATTACCATGCTTGCGGTTCGCAGTGCTGTGATATCGATCACACAACCGATGCTGACCCTCTCCCTGCCACAATCGCTGATTCCCTTTTGCCTGAATTCCAAAGCTGGGATTATGGAACCCCGGTACTAAATCGGTCAAGCGATTTTTTTCTCCTTCCGAGCAGTTCTTCCACCACCTAACCAAGTGGTTATTGCGCCTCCTGACAAATCCGCTCTCAGCGCATCGGGGCGCGGGATGAGTCCACGCGCTGTTTGCGCCAGCTGCTCATCCATCGCCGCGAGCTGGACACCGTGCGCACAGCGATCGGCAACCGGCGGCAGGCCCTCGCCATCAACCGCGGTCTGCAGGAAGAAGAAGGGCTGTGGAGGGCCAGGGCCGCGAGGAGTTGCGATTGCTGGAGTTGCCCCTCAGGAGATCCGCGGGCGGCGCGACAAACGGATGCGTCTGCGCGAACATGGAACCCGGAAAGAACTCCGCCGACGACGAAGCCGCGTCGAGGAGGAGCCGGCGGGTTGGCATGTCGGCATTACGACGCCGCAAATTCTGAGTGGCGGAGGATTACTTTCGTTTGCTCCAGCTTCAAAGCCTGTTTA
This sequence comes from Acidobacteriaceae bacterium, assembly GCA_035505395.1. Lineage (GTDB taxonomy): Bacteria > Acidobacteriota > Terriglobia > Terriglobales > Acidobacteriaceae > Palsa-343. The sequence continues at coordinate 3,797 of DATJQW010000056.1, read as the reverse complement.
CCCCACCGGCAAACCGAATGTCTGAAGGTGCGCCATCCAACTCGGCCGAAGCCCGGGCATTCCCGCTCTCTCGAAGGTGCAAGCTCAGGCGTAGCGCTATCGTCAGGGACTGCGCATGAATCAAACTGCCGCCCGGGAATGTCCCGTTCCAGGGCGGCAATTTGGCTTTCTTGAATCGAACAGGCGGCCCGGCCGATCGGCCAACCTTCACCCTACGCCCGTCAATGGGCTTCCGTGTTCAGAGCGGCCTTATCCCCGACTCTCTCAGCGCTTCGATCCGCAGAGCCGGTTCTGACATAGGCCGGATCGACGACCCTTCGTACCGTGGTCGCAAATGAATCCAGCGAGCACGACATGTCGGGCCGCCCGCAGCCCGGCACAAACACCGGAACGCGCTGCGGAGGGTTCGCGAGGCTCAGCGGAGTGGCTTCCCGCATCTCGAGCAGCGTTTGCGCCGTGTAGTAGAGCCGCACGGCCGATGTTCCGTCAGGCGAGCGCCACAGCTCAAAAGTCAGAGCGCCGCCCGGCGGGGTATCGTCGCGCCGGCCGTCAATGATCCAGTGGAGATCCAGCAGCCCTGCCACGCTGGCGATGTTCGTGTCATGCCCGACGAGAAAGAGCACGCGGTCGCCAGGTTTTCCTGGCGCACCCTGTACTGCTTTTCCCCGAGCGTTTTCCTCGAGCGCATCCAGGATGTGCGCCAGCAGATTCGATCCGTTCATGCGGGCGATCGCCGGAGTGCGATCCGTAATTTCTGCCTCCGCCGCATGCAGTTGCATAATCTCGCGCAGCTTTCCCTCGTCCAGACACCCCCAGCCGAGTTCCTCTCCCTTCATGCCTTCGGCATATTCGAGAAGCAGGGTTTCCGCCATGGACGAGGCCACGCTCAGCGGTCCGCGCAACTCGGACGCGTGGTCGCCCGCGCCCTGCGCGACGGGCACGTCGAGAATCGACCTGCGCGCGGCATTCGTAACCGGCGCGCGGCCGCAACCCGCCAGGAGATGATCGAGTGCCTCGAGTTGCGGGTAGTAGGCTTCGGTGAGATTGCCGGCGTCGCCACCGATGCTCCCTGCGACTGCAGCCAGGGCGAGCGACGGGTCGGGAGCTCCCAGGCCTGCGTGGACCGGATGGAAGAGCGGGTCCGGATCGTCCTCCGCGCCTGCCTGCACCGCAACGTCGCAGCCCGGGAACATGCCTTCGGAAAGGGCTCTTCCGGTTTCCCGGGTTCGCTCGTCGGAGTCGGCAACAATCGAGACGCGCGTTGCGTCCGCGCAGCCATCCGGCGCGAGCAAACCTTCTGCAGCGAGAGAGGCTCGGTCGTAGGCGCCGAATAGCTTCATGAGCGCGAACCCATGCGCTGTCAGATCGCCCGGAGGCACGTTCCATGCGGGCCACGGCGCTGCCGAGTACGCATCGTAACGGCTCGCCTTGCCGGTCGGCGAGCGCACACCGTGGCGGGTGAGAATGACGACGAACTTCAGCTGCGCCTGCGTCGACTCCGGCGGCGCGCTCCGGGCCATGACGAAGCCGCAGGCCAGAGCGAAAGAGCAAATGAGCGGAATCAGCCGTCGGGTCATCGGGGATCTCAGCATGGGAACGCGTCTTGAACTTTGTGGGACAGCGGCCTCCACAAAAGGCCGGGGCATATGACGTTCACGATTTCACATGCCCCGCTGAGAGGCCAAATGGAACAAGTGGATGTCAATGTTCGACGCCCGAGGTCCAGCGCAGGCTGGCGCTGTAGGTCGGCTTGTAGTATTCGCGCTGCGTCACATATTGCGGTTGCCCATTGTAGAAGCCAAAAACCTGATTGTTGAGATTCAGGCCGTCGAGAATCACGTGCAGTCCGCGCCACACGCGGGCTCCCATCTGTGCGTCCACCTGCAGGTGCGAATAGGCGTAGTTGTCGCCATTGGGGCCGTTCGACGGGCCCGCGGTGTCGTTGGCGGCATCGGCCTGGTTGTTGAACCACTGGTAGGCATAGTCGTAATCGCCGTTAAAGGTTATACCCATGTGAACGGAGTAGCGCCCCAGCTCGTAGCCTGGCTCGAAATTGAAGGCGTTGCGGGCCGTACCGATGAGTGGCGGCGAGTACGTGCTCCCCGGAATGCCGTTGGTGTGCGAGTCGGCGTAGGAGTAATTGGCCATCATTTGCATGCCGCGCATCGCGCCCGGCAGGTAGGTCATGTTTTGCCTCCAGGCAAACTCCAACCCCCAAACGCTGGCGTTGTTGGCGTTAATATCCTGCTGCGCCAGGTACGGGGCGTTGTTGTCGTCCGTGTTGATGTTCTGGCCGGGGATGTCGCAGAGAGAGCCGGTGATCTCGCAGGAGGTGTAAACGAGGACGATGGGATCGTAGAGCTGCTTATAGAAGTACCCCGCCTGGATGACGCCGAGGGGCTTCAGTTCCTGCTCCAGCAGCAGATCGTAGTTGTTGGCGCGCGTGGGCTGCTCATTGGGTGTGCCAATGGAGTAGCGGGGAACGTTGCCCGGTCCGGCGTCGAGAACGTACGGCACCAGGTCGTAAGGGTTGGGAGGCGCGAGGCCGCGTGAGTAGTTGGCGCGGATGGCGGTCATCGGGGCCACCATCCAGCGCGCCTGCACGCTGGGCAACGGAACGACGTAAGACTCGGAGGAGGTTTCCGGAGTAGTCCCAAGCCAGTTGCCATTGGCGTCGGTGCTCACGTTGTAGCCGAGCGTCCGCACCTGAACGGCCTCCACGCGAAAACCGGTCTGGAGGCTGAACCTGGGCCAGCTGATGGTGTTCATCGCGTAGCCCGCGCTGAGGTGCTGGACGAGATCGAAGTCGGCTGACTGCGAGGCTTCCTGGGTCGCGCCTTCATCCAGCACGAATTGCCCCGGGTTCCCCAGCACGTAATCGCTCAGCTTGCTCCAGTCGGTAACAGGCCCCATGTAATATGTGCCGTCATAGTAGTGTTGATTGTCGAACCCGTTCAGGAACGGAACCATGGTTGGGAGGGCTGCGAGGCCCGAACCGGTGTTCAGGTCGTATTCAGGCGTGTACGCTTCCTCAAAGGCATGCTCGTTGCGGAATTCGCCTCCGAATTCCAGAGTAGCCGAGCGCGAGCCGAGGTGGTAATTCATGCCCATGCCCGCCATCTCCTGCAAGTCCAGTTCGACGGCCGAGCCGCTGGTGGTGCGGAACGAATCGAGGACATAGTTACTCGGATTGAAATTGTCATCCGCCGGGTTGGCATTGGGAAACTCGCACCCCGCCGACCACATCGGCCGGTAGATGCTGGTCGGCGTTCCCACGTAATTGCAGTTGGACTTGTCGTAGCTCTTCAGCGACGATACCGGGCTCCACTCCGCTACCGGGTCGCCGCCGGCATTCAGGAAGCGGGAGCGGGAGACTGCCGAACTCCACTGAAGCCAGGAGTTCTTGAAATTGTGGCTGCCGTCGAGAATCAGACTGCCGATCTCCGGGGTTCGATCCTGGTTCGACTCGTAGAACTTGGCCTTGGGGCCGATTTCGTAGTACCACTTGTCGAGCCAGTCGTCGAAGTCGGAAAGCAGAAACCGCAGCGCAAAGTTGGTGTTTTGGCTCTTCTTAAAATCGAGGGTGCTGGTATAGCCCCAGCGATACTCTTTGAAGCGATACATGCGCTCCGTGTCGTTGCTGTAATAGGGAGTTGTCGAACCGTCGGGGTTGATGTCCGGAGTGGGCTGAATATTATCGATGCCGGCGCCGTTGTAATCCTCCTCGAAGCCGCCGATCAGGCCCCAGCGCTGGTCTGCGCCGAACCGCATCCCGGCGGTCGTGCTCACCTTACCCA
>DATJQW010000055.1:0-14864 GCA_035505395.1 Acidobacteriaceae bacterium | reverse complement strand
CCGAAGCCGGCCGGGCGCGGCAGCCGCTCGTAGAAGGGCGACTTGGTATCCCAGAAGCGCGATGACGCGCAGGCAATGCACCCGTGCCCGGACTTCACCGGCCAGCTGGTCGCGTTGTTCCAGCGCACCGTCGGGCAGTTGTAGTTCGCCTCCGGCCCTTTGCAGCCCATTTTGAAGAGGCACCAGCCCTTGCGATGCCCCTCGTCGCCCCACGCCTGCACGTAGCGGCCGGCGTCGTAGTGGGCGCGGCGCTCGCACTGGTCGTGAATGATCTGGCCGTAGGCAAACAGCGGCCGGTTCTCCGGATCCAGCGCCGGCAACTCGCCGAAGGTGAGGTAATGCACCAGCACCGCCGCGGTGTTCACGGAATTGTGCGGGCACCCTGGCAGGTTCACGACGTTCACGCCCGGAACGGCTTCCTGCAGGCCAACGGCGCCGGTCGGATTCGGATTCGACCGCACCAGCCCGCCATCCCACGCGCAGGCTCCCACGGCGATCACCGCCGCGGCGCCGCCGCACACTTCCTGCGCGATCGAGAGCGCGGCGCGGCCGTTGATGGTGCAATAAATGCCGCCGTCAGCGGTCGGGATCGCGCCTTCGACAATCGCCAGGTACTGACCCTTTTCCTCGTCCACCACGCGGCGCAGAGCGGCTTCGGCGTGCTTGCCGTAGCCGGCCATGATGGTCTCGTGGTATTCGAGCGAGACCGCCTCCAGCACGATGTCCTCAATGGCCGGATGCGGTGAGCGGAGCATGGACTCGGTGTTTCCCGCGCAGTCCTGAAACTCCAGCCAGACCAGGGTGGGTTTGCGTTTCGTGCTCAGGGCCGTCGCAATGGTCTGGGCATAGGCCTTGGGCAGCGCGAGGGTCGCCGCCATGGTCCCGCAAAATTGCATAAAGCGTCTGCGGGAGACGCCTTGCTGCCTGCAGCTCTCCAGAATCGTATCTTGCCTGGGCATCCGGCCCCCCTCCTGCCTGTGTCGGTTTCCGGGGATTTGCAGTGCGACCGTACCGTTCCTGAAAAGCGCCTGTATGTGACCACGATCACACCTGTGATTTTTTCCGTGGACCGTGAGTCGCCGGGGTTATTTCAACCGGTCGTCCGGGAGGGCCAAGTGACCGTGATCACACGAGGTTGTGCCGATGGTCACAGTTTCCCGGAGCCAGCAGCAGCAGACTGACCGAAGGAGGTTTTTCATCATGAAAACCCTCGAGGAAAGCGCGAGCCGCGCTCGCGGCTTTGTTGTACCCGACAAGATTCTGGTCGCCACCGACCTGACCGATATCGAATACCTGCTGCCGCACGCTCTGGCCCAGGCTCGCGCCTGCGGCGCGACGCTTACCCTGGCTCACGTCATTCCTCCCGGCGAGACCATGGCCATCGACGCCAGCGCCATTCCCTACATCGACGTGACCGAGATCGAGCGCGAGGCGAAGCAGACTTTGGAGCCCATCGCGCAGCAGGCCCGGGACAGCGGCACTCCCTGTGAGGTCGCGGTAATTCAGGGCTATCCGCGCGATCAGATTGCGGCTCTGGCCCACGAGGCGGGGGCTGGCCGCGTGCTCTGCGGTACGCACGGCCGCCGCAGCCTCAAGCGCTTCTTCCTGGGCTCGGTGGCGCACGAGATCCTGCGCACCGCCGACGTTCCGGTCTGCACGATCGGACCGCACGCGCACGCCGCGTCTTCCTTCGGCGCGCCGCGCAAAATCCTGCACCCGGTCTCGCTGTGCGCCGGCTACGAGGACAGCGCGCGGGTTGCGCTCGAACTGGCCCAGTTCTACCGCGCCGACATCACCCTGCTGCACGTGCTGGCCCGGGATGTGAAGACCCAGCACGATTCCGAACGCGTTGTGGAGTGGACCCGGTCGGAACTGAAGCGACTGGTGCCGGTTGAGGCGCCGTTGTGGACCAATGCGACTGTTCAGGTGGAGATCGGCGATGTGGTCGACGAGGTGCTGAGCGTGGCGGCGGATTCCGAGGCCGACCTGATCGTGCTGGGCGTGAACAACGATGTCTCGTTCTGGCCGATTCGCGGCGACGACACGGTGTATGAGATCATCGCCGGCGCGAAATGCCCGGTGCTCAGCTTCCGGCGGACGACGGCGCATCGAGGGTAGAGCATCTGTACCGGATGTGTGGCTTCGGACGCGAGTTCAGCGCTGCGGGTCTATTTGCGCACGCCAATCACGCTCAGCATCCGCCCTGTGAATCCCCGCTCTGCACGATACGAGAAATAGCGATTGTGCTGGCAGCTGGTGCAGTGGCCGATCACCCCGATCGCGCCGGCCGGCACGCCCGCATCGACCAGCTGCCGCCGGTTCGCTTCCATCAGGTCGAGGTGCAGCGACGGTCCCAGATTGCTGTGTCCCGGGGCGCGCGCGGTGAGAAACAGCAGCGGATACTTCAGGTGGATCGGATCGGAGTCGGAAACCTCGTGAAAGATCTCCGCCGCGTAAGCGAACTGCGACTCGAACTCGCTGCGCACCTCCTGGCCCACGGCGTAGCAGCACCGGCCGATGCCCGGCCCAATGGCCGCGATCAGATCCTCAGGGTGCGTGCCGAACTCCGCCCGCATGCGCCCCACGCCATTCTCGACGATCCGCTTCAGCGTGCCGCGCCATCCGGCGTGGAAGGCGGCTACCGCCTTCTTCTTCACGTCCGCCAGCAACACCGGGATGCAGTCCGCCGTCTGGATGGCCAACAAAACTCCCGGCTCGTTTGTCATCAGGCCGTCGCCGCGCAGGGTGCGGTCGGCATCGGCCGCGGTGACACGGCGGATGACTGAGGAGTGGATCTGTTTGAGCGTGACCAGCGGCGTATTAGGCCGGACGCCCAGTGTCCCGAGCAAACGACGCCGGTTCTCGAGAACCTTTTCGCGATCGTCCGATGCGCCAAATCCCAGGTTCAGCTCGCCTGCTCTCTGTGCCGGAGCGTATGCGTGGCTCACGCCTCCGGTCCGCGTGCTGAAGCCGTGCACCAGCCACGGCCAGCGGCTCCACGCCTCCGCTCGCACGACCTCGATCTGCGACTTTACCACCCGCGGCTGCTTTTGCGGCCGGATCTCTTCGGCACCGTCGCGCTTTACCGGCCGCGGCGCGCGTGCTCCGCGCGGCAAACGGCGGCCTGGAACGAGGCCACCCTGGGCGAGCAATGCGTCCACGGCGCGAATGGAGGGAGTAGCAGGAACAGTCGGCATCCCCATTATTTTACGGGAGCGCTGTCCGTGCGGACTTATCGCCCATGCGACGGATCAGGCGAGCGGCTCACGTCTAAGTCGACATAACTCTCCTCTGATTGGGGTATTCCGGGCGCATAACATCGCCCGTCCGCGGCATACGTTCTTCGGCAGGCGCGAGTATCTTCCGTTCGCCGCGGAGACTGCGCGTATTGCCACGCCAGCGCTTCGGAGAAGCCGCTTTTCGCCGGATTCAATCCCTGCTCGGGCAGCACGCATCCCGGCGCCGGCGGGCAGGTGTCGTTCCAAACCCAGAGCCTTGCGCCCGGAAACCGCACCGCCACATCCTGCGCCGTCGAGATCATCGTTTTTCCCGCGGGAGCGGGAATGCCGGAGCAATAAACCCCCGCGCGATACTCTGACTGGCCCAGCGCGGCGATCCACGCGCCCATGTAGCTGGCCTGCTCGGCCAGCAGCGCGCCGCCTTCTTCCTGATCGAGAAAAATGATGGTCCCGGCGGGAAAGCCTTCGCGCCTCGCGGCAGCGATCGCGTCGGCTCCATCCTCGCGGCCGAGAGCCGCTGCGTCCCGGCCCTTCAGCGCGGCATCGAGCCGCCCATTGAACAGGATCAGGAATCCGAGTCCCGCGGCGCGCAACCCGCTGCGCTTCCCTGCCCAGGGGTTGCTGTTCATCCCCGGAGGATCGTTCAGCCAGTAGCCCGTGTAGGCGAAGTGCTGGTGCAGCGCCGGAAGCAGAGCATCGCCGGGATAACCATCTTTGTCGAAACCGTAGTAAGTCCGCGCCTGTTGTGCGGCAGACTGCCCTACGGCCACGCTCGTGCCCAGTATGCACGCCATCGCCAGCGCCGCTGCGATCCTCATAGCGTATTTCGATGCAGGAAGAACCAGATTGCGAGCCCGAATCCGAGCACCACGATGATCGGGCGCAGGACGCGATCGCTGATCCGGCGCGAGTTGCGGGCGCCGGTATAGCCGCCCATGGCGCAGGCGATCATCAGCAGCCAGCAAAAGCGCCACTCCACCGCACCGCCGATCATGAAGGTGATGCAGGCTACGGCGTTGGCGACCGTAGTGATGACAACTTTCAGCGCGTTGATCTCGGCAATCTTCTCCACGCCGCACAGTGCCAGCGCGGTCATGGTCAGCAGCCCTGCGCCCGCGCCGAAGTAGCCGATGTAGTAGGTGACCACGAGCAGCGCCAGCAGCAGTGGGACGAGGGCGACGTGATGACGGCGCTCAGGGTGCGCGTCGGAGTCGGCGATGCGGCGCTGCACGCGTCGCGAAATCGGCCCGCTCAGGGCGAAGCTGGTCGCGCCCAGCAGAAACAGGTACGGCACGAGGCGGAGGAAGGAGTGCTGCGATCCGTGCAGCAGCGTCAGGGAGCCGGCCACCCCGCCGATGGCGGCCACGATCGCAGCCGGGGCCACCACGCGCAGATTTTTCCTGAGGTCTTCGCGGTAGCCGGCGATGGAGGTGAACTGCCCGGGCCACAAAGAGACCGTGTTGGTCGCGTTCGCCTGGATGGGCAGGAGTCCGACCTTGAGCAGCGACGGAAAAAGCAGGAAGCTGCCCCCGCCGGCGACGGAGTTTACGATCCCACCGAGGAAGGCAGCGAAGGCGAGGAAGATGTAGTAAAGGATCGTGGGATGCACTGTTCCGATTCTACGGTTCTGATGCGTCAGCGCTCGGAATCGACTCGAATCTCCGGGGTGGACACCACCAATTGCCGCGTGTACTCCTCACGTGGCGAGTCGCAGATCTGTTCGCGCGTGCCGAATTCCACCAGCCTGCCGTGGTGCAGCACCGCAATGTTCGTCGAGAGATAGCGCACCAGGGGCATGGAGTGCGAGATGAACAGGTAGGTGAGGCCGAACTCGCGCTGCAGATCGCGCAGCAGGTTCACAATCTGCGCGCCCACGCTCACGTCGAGCGCGGAAACGGGCTCGTCGAGCACCAGCAGCTCCGGCCGCAGCGCCAGTGCCCGCGCGATGTTGATGCGCTGCCGCTGGCCGCCCGAAAATTCGTGCGGAAAGCGCGGCATCGCCGAGTCGTCGAGGCCGACCTGGCGCAGCAGCTCCCGGCAGCGCAGGCGTCGCTCGGCGCGGCTCTGCCGTTCGTGGATCGCCAGCGGCTCGGTGACGATCTGCTCCACGCGCATGCGCGGATTGAGCGCCGCGTAGGGATCCTGGAAGACGGGCTGCATGCGCCGGCGCAGGGCTCGCAGCCGGTGCTGCGCGACGCCGGTGATCGGCTGGCCGTCGAAGGTCACGCTGCCGGTTGTTGGCTCCAGCAGGCCCAGCACCATGCGTGCAATGGTGCTCTTGCCGGATCCGGACTCCCCGACCAGGCCGAGCGTCTCGCCGCGGGCGATCGAGAATGACACACCATCGACCACGGGCGCCGCGTGACCGGGGCGGCCGTAGATTTTTTTTAGGTCGACGGCGGAAAGCAGGGCCATAAGAGAAAACTAGCAGCCTCAGCTGCCGATTAAAATAGAGGAGAGCGAAACCTTTGCAGCCTCTCCTCCAACACCTGAATCCGCAGCAGCGCGAAGCCGTCGAAGCGGTTGACGGCCCGGTGCTGATCCTTGCCGGCGCCGGCTCCGGCAAGACTCGCGTCATCACCCACCGCATTGCGTATCTCATCGAGCAGCGCGGCGTCGCGCCCGATTCCATCCTCGCCGTCACCTTCACCAACAAGGCCGCCGCGGAGATGGGCGAGCGCGTGGAGAAGCTCATCGGCCACAGCTCGCTTGCCAGGCCGCTGATCTCCACCTTCCACTCTTTCTGCGTGCGCCTGCTGCGCCGCGACATCGAAGTCCTGCGCGTCAACAACGAAGGGCTCACGCGCTCCTTTGCCATCTACGACGAGGCGGATCAGCAGGCGGTAGTGAAGGCCGTCATGCGGCGCTTGGGCCTCGACGATAAGCAGCTGACGCCGCGCGTGGTGCTCTCGAAAATCTCCTGGGCCAAGAATCACATGATCGATCCCCAGGAATATTACCTGCAGTCCTCCGACCCTACAGCCGAGCGCGTGGCGCACATCTTCGAGGGGTATCGCAAGGAGCTGTTCAAGGCCAACGCGCTTGATTTCGACGATCTGCTGCTCGAAGCGGTCCGCGTCCTCAAAGTGTCGGCGGAAACCCGCGAGCGCTACAATCGGCGCTATCGCTATTTGCTGATCGACGAGTACCAGGACACCAACCGCCCGCAGTATGAGCTGATGAAGCTGCTCGGCGGCGAGCACCAGAACGTCTGCGTGGTCGGCGACGAGGACCAGAGCATCTACTCCTGGCGCGGCGCCGATATTCGCAACATTCTTGAGTTCGAGAAGGATTTCCCCAACGCGAAAACCGTTCGCCTGGAGCAGAATTACCGCTCCACGCAGATCATCCTCGAGGCCGCATCGGCGGTGGTCGCGCGCAACGCGCAGCGCAAGGGCAAGCGCCTGTGGACCAGCCGCGAGGGCGGCGCGCTGATCGGCTACTACGAGGCGCCGGACGGCGAAAACGAGGCGCTCTTCATCGGCGACAGCATCCAGAAATACCTAAAAAAGGCCGGCGAAGAGCAGGCCGAGCCGAAATGTGCGGTGCTCTACCGCACCAATTCGCAGTCGCGCCTGGTGGAAGAGGCGATGCGGCGCTACAACATCGCCTACACCATGGTGGGCGGCTTCTCGTTCTACGAGCGGGCGGAGATCAAGGACCTGCTGAGCTACCTGAAGCTGGTGCAGAACCCGCACGACTCTATTGCGCTGCAGCGGATCGTCAACACCCCCGCGCGCGGGATCGGCAAAACCACCATGGAGACGCTGGAGCGGATCGCGCTCGAAACGGGGGCGAGTCTTTGGATGGGGATCTCGCGTGCGCTCCAGGAAAAGCTGCTCTCCTCGCGTGCCCTCTCGGCGCTGGATGGATTCCAGCGGCTGATCCAGGACGCGCGCGCGATGACATCGGCGGGATTCGCGGAGAAACTTACGGCCGATGTGGAGCAGGGCGCGGCCGTGGAAGTCGCCGCCGCGGCCGAAGGGGCCGATATCAGCTTTGAGTTCGGAGACGCAACGCAGGCGACGCTGGCGCTCACTCATGGCGACGAGACCGCGCAGGATGCGGAGTTCAATCCCGCAACCTTCAGCGTCTTCTCTCAGGAACCGCCGGTGCCGCATGCGGCAGCCCGAGCGGAAGAGAGCGCGGCGGAGGCCGTCCCTGGCTTTCGAGCGCCGGGCGATGCGGCGACGCTGCCCGAGCTGATCAAGTTCATCATCGACCGCACCGGCTACATCCGCTCGCTTGAAGAAGAAGGGACGCCGGAAGCCTTCTCCCGGATCGAGAACCTGAAGGAACTGGCTAACGCCGCGCAGGATGCGCAGGAGCGCGGCGAGACGCTGGCCGAATTCCTCGACCACGCGGCCCTGGTGAGCGACGCCGATCAGTACGATCCCGAGTCGCGCGTGACGCTGATGACGCTGCATGCGGCGAAGGGCCTGGAGTTTCCCCTGGTGGTGCTCGCAGGCCTCGAAGAAGGCCTTTTCCCGCATTCGCGCTCGCTCAACGATCCCACGCAGATGGAAGAGGAGCGGCGGCTCTGCTACGTGGGCCTGACGCGCGCCATGGATTCACTGGTACTGACCCGCGCGCGTTATCGCCGCCGCTACGGCAACGATATGCCGGAGCCGACCACCCCCTCGCGTTTCCTCGAAGAGATCCCGCAACACCTGATCGAAGACCTCAGCGGCGGACGCACGCGTTCTGGATCGTGGGGTGGATACGCGGGGGAAACGAACGAGACCTCATCCCGCTTCGGCCGCAGCAGCGACGATTTCAGCGGCCGGCATTACAGCTACGAAGACGAAGATCAGAGCGCGGCGTCGCGCTTCCAGCGCCCCGGACGCACCTCCGTTCCGCAGCGCGATCGCCTGGTGCGCCCTCCGGCCGGCGCCAGGGCCGATTCGGTCGACAACATCGCGCGCTTCTTCTCCGGACGCGGCGGCGTTCCGCCAAAAACCGCTCGACCGAAGATGGATGTTCCGGAACCCAGCGGCGCGAAGGGCTTCAGGAGCGGACAGCGCGTGCGCCATCCTAAATATGGTGAAGGCATCGTCTTCCGCCGCGAGGGCGAAGGAGACGACGCCAAAATCACCGTCCAGTTCTCAGGAGCCGGCATCAAGAAGCTGGTTGAGAAATTCGCGAATCTCGAAAAAGCGTGATTCCGGTACGCGTATTCGCCGCCTTATGGCCGGCCGTCCCGATTGGCTGCAACCGCAGTGCCGGCGAGGAAGCTCTTCGCGCGAGCCAGCTCCGGCCGGAATGAATGCGCGCCGTTACCCGTCGACTTCAGCAGCGCAGCGTAGTAATTCGCCGCAGAGGCCTTATCCCCGGCCTCCTCCGCGGCTGTGCCGGCATTGTAAAGCCCGTTGAAGCGGTTGGGGCTCAGCCGGAGCGACACGCGGTACTCCGCCAGCGCCTCCTGCGGCCGGTGCAGCTCCAGCAGCATGTCGCCGAGCATCTCCCGCGCGGGGATGTCCACTTCTCCCTGGCCCACTTTGTCCTGCAGGTCCGCAGCTGCGCGCATGTCTCTGAGCGCCTCATCGGATCGGCCCGCGGCAAAATTGCTCCACGCCACGACCTCGCCGCGCTGGATCTGCGATCCTGTCGAGTCGGCAACCCAGGCGTGCTGGCCCTTGCGCACCTCATCCATGAGCGCCTCGAAGTGGGCCAGATCGGCCTGCGCCTGCTGCGCATGGTGCAGATGTCCATCGGCGATGGCGCGCGCCCACCAGGTCATGGCTGCGTCCTCCGGCAGAGCGCCAGCCACGGGCTGCAGCGCGGCTGCACCGGGCCAGTCGCGCATCTCGAGCGCGTAAAACACGGGAAACTTCGTCTGATAGTATCCGCCCATATCGGCCATATACCCGCTTCCCATGCCCGGCATCGCCGCGATGCGATTCCCAACCGCGGCACTCTTCGCGAGCACGTCTTTGGCGGCCGCGTCCTGCCCGCTCTGCAGATACGCGTACATCAGGAAGTCGTAGGAATGCGGCTCATCCATGATGCCGCTCTCATGACGCGCCTCGGCGGCTTCCGAAGCCCGGATGGATTCGAGCTGCGCATCGATATCCGGCTGCCACATGCCCAACCGCGCGAAGATGTGTCCGGGCATGTGCGTGGCGTGTGGTCCAGATGGGGCGATCTCCCCATAATGCTCGGCCGCGGCCAGTCCCTCCCGCGCCATCGACGGATTGTCGCAGGAGTGAATGATGTAATGCACCAGTCCCGGATGATCGGGATACTTCGAGTACAGCGGCGCCAGCACCGCCATGGCCTGATGTTCCCGGCTCAAACTGGTGTCGGTCGGAGCCTCGGCCGCCAGCAGTGACAGCGCGTAGAACGCGCCCGCATCCACATCGTCGGGATAATGGCCGTACAGCGCGCCCATTGCGCTGGAGTACGCAGTCACGCGGGTCATGTAATCGGGATAGTCCGGCTTGTAGAAGACCGCCAGCGCCGCAATGTACTCCCGTTCGCGCTCCGTCTTCGCCGCAGGCGATTGTGCCTTCCGGATCTCGTCCCACCCCAGCTTCATCGACGCCTCATCGGGGCGGTCCCAGATTTCGTGGAAGACGCTCATGGCGATTCCCCAGTGCGACATCGCGCAATCCGGATCGGCCTCTGCAATGCGCTCAAACTGCGGCTGCGCTTCCGCGTACCAGAAATCGTGCAGCAGCGCGACCCCGCGGTTGAACGAAGCCTGCACCGCCGGCGAGCAGGAGACCGCGAACGAAACCGACCCCAGCCGTTCTCCGGCGCCGGCGCCCGAAATCGGCATGGAGGCTGAGGACTGAGCGGCAACAACGCTGGACGCGGCAAGCAGGCAAAGGGCGATCGCTTTCATGGGGCGGAATTATAGGCTCTCAGATCAAGGCGCGCATGCGGTCCGCGCGGCACGATCTGCCCTGGTGTCCGTCCCGCACAATTCCCATTCGGTGCGCGCTTCATCTATCCTTGCAAAGGATTGCCCTCATCTGGCGAACAAAGGATTCCTATGGCAAACACCAAATCAGTAGCAGACAAGACAGAACGCAAGAAGGTCAAACGCGCGGCCCGCAAGAAGGCTGCCCCCAAAGCGAAGCGCACCACCCCGCGCGGATCGCAGAAGAAGAAGGTGAGGAAGCTGGTGCGCGGCCAGAGCAAGCGCTAAGACCGTACCGCGCAATTCAGTCCAGGCTGGAACCGGTTTCATCGCTGTCAGACCCAGCGATGAGACCGGTTCCGGCCGATTCCCCTTTCGCCGGCCCCGCTCTACCAGCTACACTCTCAAAACCATCCATCTCCTTGTGAGGAGCAGTCGTTGCCGGACAACGTGGCGCCGCCATCCAGGCCCGAAGAGACCAAAGCCAGGTCTCAGCTTCTCGCCTGCAAGTCGATCGACAAGCTTATCGCCGACTCGGAAGATCCCCACCACAGCCTGAGAAAGACGCTCGGGCCGCTGTCGCTGACGGCGCTGGGCATCGGTGCCGTGATCGGCTCCGGCATCTTCACGGTCATCGGCACGGCCATGGCCGGCCAGAAGTTCGACACGCCGCAGGTCAGCAATACCCCGCTGATTCATTACCTGCTCACGCACACCGCCATGGCTGGACGTCCTGGCGCCGGTCCCGCGCTGGCGATTTCGCTGGTCCTGGTGGCCATCGTCTGCGTCTTCACGGGCCTCTGTTATGCCGAACTCGCCTCGATGATCCCCATCGCCGGCTCGGCCTACACCTATACCTACGCGACCATGGGCGAGCTGATCGCCTGGATCATCGGCTGGGACCTGATCCTCGAGTACGCCTTCTCGAATATGTCGGTCAGCGTAGGCTTCGCGGCGCACATTGAGGCTTTGCTCGAGTGGTTCGGCATTCATCCTCCGCTGCGATGGATTTCGCCTGCGTACCTGCCCACCGGCCTGCAGGACTTCTCCGGCCACAATCTCTATAACCCCGGCTGGCATTTCGGATTCAACATTCCCGCCTTCCTCATCGTGATGATCCTCACCGTCGTGCTGGTGCGGGGCATTCGCGAGTCGGCGCGGACCAACAACATCCTGGTCCTGGTCAAGATCGTCGCTATCCTGGCCTTCATCTTCGCCGCCGCCCATTTCATTCACCCCCGCTACTGGCATCCGTTCATGCCGGAAGGCTGGACCGGGATGCTCTCCGGCGGGTCGATCATTTTCTTCACCTACATCGGGTTCGATTCCGTTTCCACCGCCGCCGAGGAGTGCAAGAATCCCCAGCGCGATTTGCCCATCGGCATCCTCGCCACGCTCGTCGCCTGCACGCTGCTCTACGGCGGCGTCGCCATCGTCCTCAGCGGCATCGTGCCATGGAACTCGATCATGGGCGACGCTGCGCCGGTGGTGAATGCGCTGCGGCGGCTCTCCATCGCCCCGGGCGGGCATCCGCTTCACTGGGTGGAGCTGATCGTTCTCATCGGCGCGCTGCTGGGGATGATCTCGTCCATCCTCGTCTTCCAGCTCGGCCAGGCGCGTGTCTGGTTCGCCATGTCACGCGACCGCCTGCTGCCCGACGTCTTCAGCTCGATTCACGCTCAGTTCCGCACCCCGGCCGTGGCCACCTGGGTCGCGGGATTCGTCGTCGGCATCCCCGCCGGCCTGCTGGATATCGGCACCGTCGCGAACCTGTCGAACATCGGAACGCTGTTCGCGTTCGTGCTGGTCTCGATTGCCGTGCTCATCCTGCGCTATCGCGAGCCGGAGCGGCCGCGAGCCTTCCGCGCGCCTCTTGGGCCGGTCTTCCCGGTGCTCAGCGTCATCTTCTGCATCGTGCTGATGATGGGCCTCGAAGTGCTCACGTGGATGGCTTTCTTTATCTGGCTCGCCATCGGCCTGCTCATCTACTTCTTCTACTCGCGCCATCGCAGCGAATTCTGCCGCAGCAAGCGCCGGCCGGCCTGACTACACTGAAAGCATGAGCGACCTCGGCCGCCTGCTCATCGCCGTCGGCCTCTTCATCGTCGCTGCAGGAGTCGTGGTGCTGCTGCTGGGGCGGGCTGGGGTTCCGCTGGGCCGATTGCCCGGCGACTTCGCCTGGCGCGGCCGCCACACGACTGTTTATTTCCCGCTCGGGACCTGCATCCTGCTCAGCGTGGTGCTGTCGCTGGTCTTTTATCTGCTCGGGCACCTGCGGAAGTAGGTTGATGATCCCGAGCGGGTTTCATGCGTACCCGGGAAACCCGCTCGAAATCTGGGGACTGACCACTGGGGACTGGGGACTGACGACTGGAATCAGTCCGTGTGTCCTGTCCCCGGCGTGGCGGAATAGAGGCCCGTCAGGCTTGCCTGGCCGAGGATCTGGCCGCGCTCGCCCGCCTGGATCAGCGCGTGATAGAGCGTCTCGGCGTTCGCGGGAAAGTTCGTCGACGACGGCAGAGTGAGCGTGGTGCTCAGCGCGTAGACGGTGAAGACGTAATTGTGAATCTCCGGCGTCACGCCGGCCGGCGGGCACGGACCGTCGTACTGCTGGCCCAGACCGAAGTCGTTCTCGATCTGCATGCCGTACTTGCTGGAGGCCACGCCCGCATTCTGCGGCAACCCATTCGCGCGCCCGGAGATGTTGTAGATGCCCCAGTGGGTAAAGGCGGCGGTGGTGTCGTAGAGGACGACGACAAACGAGACGGTGTTCGGGGGCGCCTGGGTCCAGTAGAGCTCCGGCGACAGATCGCCGCCCGCCGCGCCGCTGGCCGTGCAGACATTCACGCCGTTGCTCTGCTCGTTCAGGATCATCGAGAGCGGCGGCGTGCCGTTGTTCTCAAATTCGGGGCTGTGCAGCTGGAAACCATTCTGCGGGTATGCGCTCGCGGCCAGCAGTAAGCTGGCAGCGAAGAGCAGCGTGTTTCGCAATCCGGCAAACTTCATCTCGCCCTCCTTGTTTGTTACTGAGTGGACTGGTTCGTTGGTTCGCGGAACTCCACGCGGCCTGAACCCGAAGGGGATGATATACGCGGCCGTTGTCTCCGGTCTATCTTCGGCGATGCAGAAAGTAACGATTTTCATCACGATGCAGGCCGGTTTTCACCGTGGAGTAACTTCGTGCATACGGATGCCGCGCTCGAAAAGTTAAAAGTGGTAGTTTGTTGAGTTGTACGCGCTCCTCGCACCGGAATGACAAGCTCAAAGTCGATACCGACGGTATTCCGTCGAGCTCACCGCACGAAATAATACTCCCGAACCAGCTCAGTAAACTCCCGCACCTGCGCTTGCTCCCACGCCGCATCGCGCCCTAGCTCGCGCGCGATTCGCGCCGCGATCTGCGGAGCGCAGCGCACCGCGGCCTGGGCGTCCAGCAGCAGCGCCCGCGTTCTGCGCGCCAGCACATCTTCGACCGTCCGCGCCATCTCCAAACGCACCGCATAGACCACTTCGGCCCAGGTACAGGGCAGCGCCGCGTCGATCCTGTCCGCTAAGTCAGGCTCTGCCGCGATCAGTGCCTCGAGCTCAGCCGCATCGCTGCCATACTCGCCCAGGTCCTCCGCAGCCCCGTGGATCCTCAGCGTGCGCGTCACGCACCGCGCATCCTCGAGCATCCCGCGCCGGATGGCAAAATTCAGCGTGTCTTCGGCCATGCGCCGGTAGGTCGTCCACTTGCCGCCGGCGATCGAGATGAGCCCTGCCGCCGAGCACTCGATGTGGTGCTCGCGCGAGAGCTGCGAGGTTTTCGCCGCCTTGCCGCTCACCAGCGGCCGCAGCCCCGAATAGACCGACAGGATGTCGCGCTTGCCGATCGGCCGCTCCAGATAGGGCTCGATCTGCTCCAGCAGATAGTCGACTTCTTCCTCGGTGTGTCCCGGCTCTACGGCCGGCGACGCGGCGGCCACGTCCGTCGTCCCGATCAGCACGCGGCCCTGCCACGGGATGGCAAAGATCACCCGCCCATCCCGCGTCTTCGGCACGATGATCGCGGTTTCGCTGCCGAGCGCGTTCGCTCCCACCACGATGTGCGTTCCGCGGCTCAGCGCCAGCATCGGCGCGGCCCTGGGATCGTCCATCTTCCGCAGCTCGTCACTGAATATTCCCGTCGCGTTGACGACCGCTCTGGCCCGCACCGTCGTGGTCGCGCCGCTCTCCGCATCGCGCACGACTGCGCCCGTCACGCGCCCGCCTTCGTGGATCAGACTCTCGCAGGGCACGTAATTCATCACCGTCGCGCCGTGATCGATCGCCGTCCTCGCCAGCGCAAGCGCGAGGCGGGCATCGTTGAACTGGGCATCGTAGTAGACCACGCCGCCCTTCAGCCCCGCGCGCCTGAGCCCCGGCACACGCTCCGCAATCGCCGCGCCCGTTATCCGCGTGGGGCCCAGGCTCGCCCGCCCGGCGAGCAGGTTGTAGAGCATCAGCCCTGCGCCGTACCAGGGCAGCTCCCAGCGCCGGTACACCGGCACCACGAACGCCTGCCGCCGCACCAGGTGTGGCGCGGCCCGCAGCAGAATCGAGCGCTCCGCGAGCGCCTCGCGCACCAGGTGAATCTGCCTGCTCTGGAGATAACGCACGCCGCCGTGCACCAGCTTGGTGGCGCGGCTCGAGGTCGCCTGTGCGAAGTCGCCTGCTTCCACCAGCGCCGTGCGGTAGCCGCGCGTCGCCGCATCCACCGCAACGCCGAGCCCGGTCGCGCC